>NZ_JCACKS010000236.1:0-39877 GCF_059505505.1 Pelatocladus sp.
TTACCCACCAAGGCATTAATTCCTTTTGTTATCTCAAAATAAGCGAACGGGCAGTTTTTCAGTTCGATCCCATTGTCCCAAGAAAAGGGCAAATTCATGGCTCGCAATCCATTGACGATATCGAATACTTCTTGTCGCCCTTCATTTCCAAATAAAACCCGACCAAGGAACTGATCAGAGTCAGAGACAACGCTACGTGCGCCAGCTTCTTTTTGACGGGCGCACCACTCTAAAGCTCGCTGGGGAGTCATTCGCATATAGCCCGTGCCATAAGTAGGGGTTTGGCAAAAGTCACAAGTGCGATCGCAACCCAGATCCAACATTACCGAGCCGATAGGTATTAAAGAGGATTCTGAAATGTTATCCGCAAATTCATTTGATCCACCTAAACAGGCTTTGGCCACATTAATTGACGGCACAGGCCAATCCTGCGGGTGCAGTGGACGCAGATTCTTGCCATACTGACTTCCATCGGCAAAGAGGACTCCTGATAGTTCCTGTCGTTGTGGTTGTCCTAACACATAGTCAAAAATTGCCCAGTTGGCAGATCCCGATTTATCTGTCACCACAGCCGTTGCTCCAGCTTCCAGGTAGTACCGAGGCTGGCTAATGACATCCGAGCCACCCACAATAATAGGTTTGCCACCTTTTGCTAAATGGCGCAAGACCAGACTGGTTAATTCTCTATAAATCGTAAAGTTGTTCGTCACACCCCAAGCATCACAGGATTTAGGGTCAATAGCAGCTGTTTTTCCACCATAGGCAATCTTATGTAGAGTCATACCTTTCCAAGTTGCTTGTCCGAACTCTTCCTCCTCAAAACCATTTTTGAGGTTGAACAACTCCACTTCAAAACCTCCTGCTTCCAAGTTAGACATTAAAATCTGTTTACTGATCAGGGGGTGTTGATTTTGCTCTGTCCAGTCAATGCCTTCAGGATCTATGATTTTTAGCTGTGGAAGTTCTACTAATCCTATTTTCATAGTTTAAATTGGTTGTGTTATGTAGTTATTAGCAACATCTATAATTTACTCTCATAGTAGAATTATCTCCTAATATGAGGACAGGATTACTTTCTCCTAAACTAGATTGTGAATAAATAATTTGTGATTATCGAGATGATGTTCATGAATTATCAACTCCAGTATTTTAATTACTTCTGTTTTTATCATTTTTTTAGTACCTTCATTATAATCAGCGATCGCTCTTAGCAAGATTAAACCAGTAAAAGCGATCACTGTTGCAATCATCTTAATTTTGCCAGCCAAAATCTACTCTATTTCATCTTGAATATCTTCAATAGCCTTTAAAATCGATTCCCGAATTATGCCTTCCAGGACATCAATAAACGAACCTTGATCTGTTTCAGTTGTCCAGGGATCTTGGACTACGGTACGGATGACAGTAATCGGTTGATCTGCTTCCCCTGTAACACCTAAACGGTTCTTGTAGTGTTCAATGAAATAAGAACCATAAGCTTCAGCATTGAAATCTGTGGTACTGACAATCATGGGGTAATTGTTAATATCATCTCCCTCGTCAATACTCAGGTTTTCATAATACCTTTTATTGAGAAGGTTAGCATTCTTTAAACTGGTGTTGAGTTGACCATTAATCTTGAAATTGAAAGCGTAAATCAAGATATTTAAATCCGGCCCCAGTTCTTCGAGTGCAGCCATTGCTTCTTCATCTTGCTCAACCTCTTCATTCGTTCTACCATCCACTCTTTCCCGAATGAATTTAATTTTTTCGGCTTCTGTATTTCCGGGAATAGAATCGGGAATTAAGGTCAGAGGAACAATAATAAATGGATCTTCCTCTTTCGCCATACACAAAAGTCGAGCATAGAGTTTATCACCACTGAACAGAGCCTGACCCAAAATCCTACCATAGCCATCTTTGGTAGGTCGAATAATGCGATGGCTCAAATATACCGCCGCCGGAGCTGCACCTGGTTTAGATCCCTCAATTCCATAAATCCCAATCGTTGGCTCTGCTTCTCCATGAAAAACATAGGGAGCAACGAAGGTAACTAAATTCCGCATGGCTGAGTTGCGATAGCATAACGCTCCAGCTGGATAGGGGATGTAACCTGATTTGTGAGGATCGACAGTGATCGAGTCAGCTTCGGGAAGAGCGGCGAATTGCTCCTCTACATAAGCACTCAAGGGAGAAATTGGGGGTGCTGAATCTTTGGGAGAGGGTAAATAAAAGTCTGCGTCGGTGCGTAATAGGGTAGCGAAATATCCCCCCCAAGCAGCATCCGCATGAACAGTAAATTGTAATCCTTTTTGGCTGAATTCTTCTCGTAGTTCCAGAATTTGCTTGAGGGGATCAACGGCGCTTTCTTCGGTGGTTCCAATAACTGCAACGACGGTATAGACAGGAATGTGATTATCTAGGCAATATTGTAAATCTTCTCTGAGGTTATAGCCCTTGAGTCCATCTTGACCAGGTTGAGGTTCAAGAGGCTCAATTCTCATTCTGCCATGTTCATCTACTTCCACATCAATCATGTGGGAAGCTCCCATTCCTAAAATGGCTGCTGCTTTCGGGAATGAGTAATGTTTGGTTCCGGGTACGAAAAAGACCGGGGATTCAACTTCTTGCAGATAACGTTTGGAAAATTCTTGTATACCTAAATCTTGTACCGAATACTTGGATAAGGCAGCCGATAAAATGGTAGAAGCTTCACTCTCGTCAACGCCTTGGCTGACTAATTGCTCAGTGATTTGCGTAGATAAGGCTAGGATATCATCAACCTTGAGATTTAACAGTTGCCAAGTGTCGAGATTGATTAACTGTTGCTCTGTCCAAGTTCCAGAATCTGATGAGTAGGCGTTAATCTTAATCTGTTCTGCTACCTTGACCAAGTTTTGGTCATGCAACAAAGCTTCTTTGATGGAAATGGGATAAAACTTAAGATTTCTGGCTGACCAAATAGCCTCTATGTTAGCAACAGTTCCTCCACAAGTGATATGTCCCCAGGCTCGCAGTTGATCATTTTCATTATCATCCGGCGGAACGTAGTATCCTAACATTCGGCAAAGGTCATCACCCACCTCAATTTCCAACTCTGTGGTGACAGTCGAGGCTTCAAAAGCCACGTTATTTGCGTTGTACAGCATTCCCGCAAAGTAGCCAATCACGGAAGGAATGGTGGAATCCCAACCCATGTGTCCTTGATAGCGCAGACTGAAAAAGGGAACGGATCTCTTCAGTCTTTCTAATAAATCGTGATAACCTTCTTCAATGAGAGCGATCGCTTCTTTGTAATCTGGTGACTGCTTGATTTCTTCGGTAATATGACAAGGATCTTCAGGAAAATAACTATTTCTCCACTCAACCTGAGAGTCGATAGCTTGTACTATCAATCTTTTCAGTAGATCAGCATTTTCTGCTCTTGACCCTAAAAACCAAGCTTCTACTGATCTTGAGCCAGTTGTCTTGAGATTGAGGTTGTCTGCTTTTTTAAAAGACTTTTGGATACGGCGTGTTGCTTTTTCAAAAGCTTTGCTGGAAGTCTCCCTGGGAGTTCTCATCAAAAACTTTCTCCTTGTAAAGTAATATCGGCGTTAATCTAAAAGACTGTCTGTGAATGCAAAAAGAGCAAACTTAGGCGATCGCATCCTAATCTACCTTGCAGGGCTAATATGATGCTACAACATATACTAATACCTTGATTATAACCTTCATAATCGTTTACAAACACCTGATTATTCGGATTCCAGATTGCCCTATACTTGGGAATTTAAGTATTAGACCTCTGTGAAAACTAATGTAGAGACGCGTAGCAAGTCACTACGCGCCTACCATAAGGTAGAACGCCAAGATTCGTAGAGTGTGCGTAAGTCCTATTGCAATTAAAAGCTAAAGTTAGTTTGCATCAATCCAATCCAAACTGTATCATTATCTGCGTTATGTTCGGGACTTGTAATCACTAAAAATCCCGGAGTAATAGAAATTCTATCAGTCACTGGGTAGCGATAAGATAATTCAAAATGTAAGGAAGTATCTTGATCCTGGCGTTCGATAACGTCATTGTCTGTGACTTTCGGAGGCATCCCAAACACAAAACTTAATTGACTGCCTAATTTACCCAAATCAGCCAGTGATGCGGTAATTGCCCAACTCCATATATCTGCATGATCACCTTTAGAACCATTAAAATTACTCAAACTGGGTGAACCCTCAGCACGAGCATTAAAGTAGCTAGTCCAACCGCCTAATATCAATTTTTCACTCAGTTTATAAGTAAATTGTAAACCAAAAGCATTGGAGGAAGTCGGTGTATTGTCACCAAATGGTAATTGAGCAAATTGACTCCCCTTACTCCCAGTGACATTAATAGTTGCACCAGGTTCTGGAGCATAATAACGACCGTAAGTAAAAGCAAGCCCGATTTTGTCTGATGGAGTATAGGTTACTTGAGTCAAAGCAGTATATTGACCACCAAATAATCCTTCATTGGGATTGTCACCAGAACTAGTTAAATAACTGATACCTGCGGCTAATGTATCGGTGAATTGATAGTAAGCTACTGCACCACTACCAAAAGCAAAGGAGTAAATCGGACTTTCTGCACCAAAATTGGAGATTGAACTGACAGGATTAAGAGCCGGAAAAATGCGAGTGGGAAAATCTGCTGCTGGAGCAATGGCTACTATCCCGCGATCGCCTAGAGGAAATTCATAAAATAGCGTACCTATGAAGACATCATTACCAGTGTTTATTGAACCTGACAGCCGAGTCATGTCTGTGCCGGTGACGCTACTGCCAAAATTATTAACATTTCCTGCTACCAGTTGTGTTCGCAATCTATCTTTACCGGTAAAACTGGTATCAAGGGTTAAAATACTTCGTGATGATAGGGTAGTATTTGTATCTATTTTTTCTGTTGAGTCACTACCAGGAGAAACTGATTTTTCATCACCAAAGGTGCTAATTAAGTTAAAGGTTGCTAGACCCCTTAAAACTGTAGTTGTACTGAACTGACGATCTGCAATTGAGGCTGTCTTGTATTCTAATGTATCTATTCTGGCAGTAATAGCTTTCAATTCTTCTGCAAATTCTGTTTGCAATCTTTGAAAAACTGCTAAGTCTTCTTGACTGGCAATTTTATTACTTAAGCTATTAATTGAACGTCCAAGTTTTTGCAAACAATTATCTAATGCAGCCGCAAATTCATAACGGGTCATAGCCCGATTTCCATTAAAATGGCCCTCCGCATCACCACTAATACATTGGTATTTTTCTACTAAATTTCGCAGGGCTTCATAAGCCCAATTATCAGGAGTAACATCTTGTAATTGATTGACATTGACGATTTCATCTAACTCAGGAGGAGCGCTAATATATAGTTGTTCGCTTTGTACTTGTAATTTCTCTGAAATTTTAGATGTTGAATCATCACTTACTGACGTTAACTGATTTTGATTTTCAGAGGAAATTTGCAAATTCTTTGTATTACTCAAATTTCCTTCTTTAATAGAATTAGAGTTGAAATATGTTTGTGCTAATACTGGCCACGCAGTTAATAAATTACCACTCAAAATCACTGAAGTAATAATAACGGATATATCCATTTTTTTCATTGTTGTTCCCTGATTAATCCTCACACCAATAAATGCTATAAGTTAAGTGGGCGTAAAAAAATCAATATTTGTAGTAAGTGTTGAAGCAGACCAAATATTAAATCAGTAACAGTTACCAGGAATATGAATAGAGATTTATATCCAGTAGTAAAACTGATAAATAATAACTCTTAAAAAGGACTAATGCTCACTTCATTATTGACAGCTTTAATTACTTTTTTATTCACGTCATCAGGGATTTTGGTATATCCTAAATCTTCATTAAGTTGTTGTCCTTTAGTCAAAATCCATGTCATCAAGTTTTTAGTTTTTTCCAGCGTCTCTTGATTGGCATACTTTTTATGTACTAGCAGCCAAATTAAACTTACCAAGGGATAGCCATTTTCTGGATCTTGGATATCTTCTGTAGAAAAGTCATCCTGAAATGTGACATTGGCTAGAGCTTTTTTTGTTTCTTCAAGAGTAGGTTTAACATAATTGCCACTTTTATTCTCAATACTCGCTATTGACAAATTGTTTTTTAGAGCAACGTTAGTTTGCACATAGCCAATAGCACCATCAATGCGTTTTACTTCTCCAGCGATTTCACCATCCTGACTGAGAGCAGAAAATACCCGAAATCCCCAATCGGGGTTTCTACTAGCTACTATTTTACCTCCAGTAATTTTCCGCAAGTATTTAGTGAGAATAAAGTTAGTACCGCAATTGTCAGAGCAAACTATAACTTGGATTTTCTTATTAGGAAATCGGGAATTAATTTGTTGCCAATTTGTAATTTGACCTGTGAATATTTTTGCTAGTTGCTCACGGGATAACTTGACATTACTACTGACTTCTTTGAGGTGATAAACAACAGCTAATGCACCTCCCCCTGTTGGTATCATTAACAACCCATCTTCCATTTGATTGATTTCAATAGGAGTGGGAATTAAAGTTGTAGCGCCAAAGTCTACAGAATTATTAGTAAATAACCGAATACCGCCACCACTACCAATCGAGCTATATCTAAAATTTCCACCTGTTTCTTGTTGGTATTCTTGGCTATAACGTTCTATCAGAGGTTGAGCAAAAGAATCACCAGCCCCTCTTAATAATTGGGCAAAAGCTGCATGAGTGGTAGAAGTAATTGTTGTCGCAGCTACTAATGTCAAAGTTAAAATTTGCTGGTAGTTACTAATTTTCAATTTTTTCACGAATATCTTTGAGTAAATAAAGCAACGATTTTTGGGAAAAGAATTAATCCCATTTAGTAATTTAGATTTGAAAATTTGAGAATTTCAATCATCCAACAGAAAATTGGATTACTTTCTAAATATGCGTTAATAGCCAGAAAATAAATTTCCAGCTTTGTACCAGACGTGCGAGCGCACGCCTAGTACAAAATCATTGAAATGGCTCAAAATCTTGTCCAGTAAATTATTAGCTAAATTCACGCTATTGAGGCGTTTGAAAATGCTAAATTTTTCAGTAAAACTGTACTAAGTCACATTAACTTTTTTCCGGTAAATCATAACTTTATTACCATCAGGAGCAACTTCTAACCAAAAATCCTGAATGACAAATTGATAGTACAATTCTCCCAGACGGGTACTCCGCCAAATGCTGACCGTTTGGTCATTGGGCGCCCATCGTTTGAAAGCTTTGACAGCAACTTCAGGAACTGCACTGGAGTCTATTTGCTCATCAACTTGAGTAACAGTACCATTAGGAGTAACTTGTGCTTCAACCTGATAGCCTTGTTGGTTTTTTCCTCTAATGATGTATATTAAGGAACCATCTGACTTCAGTTCAATTCGGGCTTGATTAAATTCAGCATTTGTCACTGTTTTTGCAGACGACATTGCTGTCATTGGTACTTCTTCTAGAGTGATTTTTCGTACTATTCCCCCTAGATTTTGAGCTATTAATATATTGCCTTTCTCAGACAAAGATTGAGCCTGAACATTACAGGTATAAATGGAGGAGATGCCAAATATCATTCCTGTAAGTATCAGTACTCTCCACTTATTATTTGTGTAAAACATGATTGTGCTGTTAATCCCTGATATTTTGAATAGTTCTAAAACCAGCGTGTTGATAGAAATTAGGATGGAACCAATTGCAGTAATACTTTAAAGCTTCTGTACCATTAGTTACCCAACATCCTCCTAACATCATATTATGTTTCGTATCAAAAAAGATCGCAGAATTATCTTCATACACTAAATGATGTTTATATACTGAGAGAGAATTTAAATCATCACTTAATTACTCCCAAACATTCCTGCACAAGTCGTAAAGTCCTGTGCAACTTCTGGGTAATATAGCAATCTGATTTGATTTGATGAACTGACTCGTGAAGGGTCTTAACAGGGAACAGGAAAGTTTTAATAAGAAGTCTACTGAGTTTTTTCAGCGCAGAGTGCAGACTACACCAACAAAAACCAAATAGAAGTTCTGTAATAATAATCAATTTGTTGATTCAAGACTTTAGACATTTTTGAAAATTATTTAACTTGATTAATTCCTAAAGTTTTACTTTTTTACAAATTATTATTAATTTGATCATATATCCAATCAGGAACAGCATGTTCTGTAGCATAAATAAAATTATATTTATGCTCAATATTCTGCCAATCAATTCTAGTATCCGATAAAATTTCCTCTGTAAACATATCTAAAGCTTTTCCTGTTATACCCCGTTCTAAACATCTTCTCATCAATAATCTACTTTCCTCAATTTCTCCAATACATTCAAATGGTGTATGTTCACCTAAACCTAGCATTTCTCGGAATATCGGAAGTAAATCTATATCATCAAATAAATTATTTTCAAAAACTTCATTGACAAGATTCTGTTGCGAGAATGCCATTAAACCTAACCAAACATAAGCGCATTTAGAACATTTTTTACACCAGGGTTTTTTTACATTACAAGAATGGATTTTAGGAATAAGTTCAGGGTATTTACTCAATTTTTGAAAAATGCGAAAATCGTAGATGGGTTGGAGGATACTGAAGTATTTAAAGTTGCTAAACAAATGTTGTTGGATAAATTGATCCAAAATTTGTTCTGCTACTAAACCTTTCCCCCATTGATGATTAACTTCTTTTCCTATTTCGTCCCAGAATAGATTACCAGTATTTGCGCTTTTTTCATGTGCTAGACATAGATAACGATATCCTTTATCTAATATTAAAATTAGAGATTCAAAGATAGAAACTGGCGTTTCTGGAGCAGTGATACCAGAGTTTTCAGGAAAGTATAATTTCAAAAATGGAAAATCAGTAAAATCATCATAGATAGATATTTGATGTTTAGCAATGGGGTTGACAAATTCTAATACTTGCGAGATCAAATTATGTTGAAAATCAGCTTTTCCGTAAACGCTATGGGAATACTGCATAGAAGCAAAAGAAATACCCGCTTCTTCCAGTATTTTCATGGCTAAAATACTATCTTTACCACCACCACATCCAGCGAGAATAGTTTGATGATCACCTAAAATGGAAGTAGGTTGACTTACTCCCAATTTTTGAGAACAGATAATTTCCGGTTGTTGATAATTAGTGATATTGTTTTCATACCAATGTTGCCCAAATACTCCCTGATATATTTGCACAAACAAATCTAGAACTTCGATTTCTAGATATTCAGCAATTACAGAAATATCATAATATTGAGGGAATAAAGAACATAATTTCATTCCTTCAAATAAAATAATATGAGCAACTACGCGCTGTATGATTGGTTGAGAATATTTTTTCATCAACCCAGAAAACGAAACATCATGATAGAAAATCTTACTTGAGAATTGAAATTTATCTGCACTGTAGATAATTTCTAAATGATGTTCATGAATTATCCAACTATCAATTTTGATTACCGAAAATTTCATAATTTACCACCCCCATGTACCTTGACCACCTTTAAAAGGTCCAACAATATCCGCAGTTATCCATCCTCCATAAAAATCACCGGATTGGGGTGTTACTAACTCATCATTTACATAACAAGCATCCATTAAAGCAGGGATAAAAGCATAGTATTCTTGAATGGGCAGAAAATCAGAAGTTGGGTTAAAATATCGCCAAGCAGCATACTTTCTCTGCTGACCACCAATGCTGATATCATAATATTGATATGCACCTTTCCATTCACACAGATTTTTCTTTGGTGTTTCAATCAGATATTCTAGTTTGATGTCTTCTGGGGGAAAGTAATATGTAGGAGGATGACTGGTTTCTAAGACTCTTTTTCCTCTGTTAGTTTCTGCTAAAACAATGCCATTACAAATGACTTTTAGATGTTTGTCGGTATCTTGTAAAATCGCCGGACGGGGATAGTCCCAAACTGATTCTTGACCGGGTTTTGGTGGTATGGGATTTGGTTTCATGGTTAATAATTTGCTGTCATTAAATATCGTACGTTATTCTCAAACTGGCGTTTTGATATGTTTTTAAATCAATACGAGAGCAAGCACGCTAAACATATTCTTTTAAGATTTTATATCCCGAACAATCCTAAAACCAGCGTGTTGATAGAAATTAGGACGGAACCAATTGCGGTAATATTTCAAAGCTTCTGTACCGTTAGTTATCCAACATCCCCCTAACAACATGTGATGTTTGGTATCAAAAAAGATGGCAGAATTATCTTCATACAGAAAATGAGGTTTATATCCTGAAAGAGGATTTAAATTATCGCTCAACCATTCCCAAATATTCCCGCGTAAATCGTACAATCCAGAGTGACTTTTTGCAGTTTCTAACATGCCTACGGGACTCGGTGAGCCAAATTTAAAATTGAGATTGTAGTTGTCTATATCTTTTATTAAACCATCACCGTACGTTGCTAGATGGTACTCGGCTTCACTCATTAAGCGAGTCTCTTTACCTTGCCAACGACAGTAAGCCATTGCTTCATAGTGATTGACTTCCACTGGCCAATCTAGAGGTAAATCCATCTCGTCAAACATGGCTCGATATTTATAATTACCATTTTCTAGTGACCAAAATTTGGGATGTTGGATGTTATTTTGAGTTTTCCAATTCCAGGATTCTTCATCCCAATAATCTTGATTTTCGTAGCCACTGGACTTGACAAAATAGAGAAAATCTGAGTTGGTAATCAGATATTTACTAGCTAAAAAAGGTGCGACTTCAACAGTGCGATCGCCATAATCAATATCCCATCCATAGGTACTATCATCAAAGGCTTTACCTATTTTCACTACCCCACCAGCCACTTCTATCATTTCATTCTGGGGAGTGTAACCATTAGAAGGAGCATATTTCCAGTTGGAGGGACGTTTAACTCTCTCAATTGGCAGTTGGCGAATTAACATCGAAGAGGTTTCAATGTGAATACGCTGGTGTTCCATCCCCATCATTAATGCCCAAAGAGGATGACTGGGATGAATTGGTAGAGTAATTGGGGTTTTTTTAATTACTTCGGAGATTACAGAATATGCTTGTTCTCGATACTCCCAAGTCTGTGCAACTTGCGGCCATTCCAGATGAGCGATCGCTTGATCTAATTCCTCTGGCTTTTCTGGATCAACTCCAATTTCAAATAATATCTCATAATCTGGATTAATACGTTTTTTTAATAATTCAACACGAATCAATTTATTGATGTAGAAAACAGCCGAATGTCCCAGATAAAAAATCAGAGGATTTCTTAAAGGGTCGGGATTGATATAAAATGTGTCTTCACTAACTAGACTTCTAAACAACATGTCTTCAAGTTGCCAAGCATTCTCAAAGTAATCGAGGATGGCTTGGTTATTGCAACTATCAAGTTTTGGAGGAACAGTTAATTGGATTGTTTTCATGGTCTTTTATAGTTGTGATGAACTTTTGACAACACAATTTAATCCAGATAATTCGCTTCTGTTTCTAGAGTAATAGATTTATAGGTAGATTCTCATGCAAGGGTTAATAAAGTAAAAAAACGATGCAAAAATCTTACTGAGTGACATATTCAGTGACCTATTTTTTCCATTGACATTTCTTAACTCAAAGCCATCTTTCATTTTATTTTCCCTGATTTATATGATTGTTAAGTTTTTATCAGTAGATTATTAATCATCAACTATTCGTTCTGTAAGTATTTCTAATAGGTTGGTATCTCCTCGGACACCTATAGAGCATGAGGCGATGCGATCGCCGAAAGCATATCCTAGAGGAGCATCACCAGTTTCTTACTCTTGACTGAATCAAACTATTCCAAATATTTAAGCAGTATAAAGGGTAGTAAACCTAGTGCTATTTTTCGCAGAAAATACGGGAGAACACTAAAAAAATACTAGTGTGCTATGGCAATCAGCATTACTACAAGCAATGTTATTAATTTGATATTACACTATTTTGAGTATATTAATTGCATTATTTTTTAGGGTTATTAAGTGGTAAACGAGAGTATCATTATAAGAAAATTAGAATTTAGTCAAGGAAAAAATGTTGCCTACTCACTCGAAAACTGACTACATTTTGTTCTCAGGGAACGTAGAAAATAAACAAAAAAATAGTGTGAATATGATATTACATCAATATGAAAAACTACTGTCATTAAGACATACCAAATGTTTCAGATGTAGCTAAAATTGTCAAGGACTTTTTAACTGACTCGTGTTCTTCATTCGCCCAAATCCTACTTCCAGCATATCTGCGGAAAATCAACAGTGGTTATATTGATAGGACTAACCCCAATGCGGTTTTTTAAAGATTTTTCGGCATTGTTTTGTCATGCAGAGACCGTAAATTTACGGTCTCTGCACAAGGTTTACTATTGGTGCGTTACGCTAGTGCTAACACACTCTACAGAATCAAGTGCGATCGCGTAGTATGGTGTGTGTAAAAACAACATCAAACATCATTGTGAAAGTTTTCTTTCATCTTTAATTGTTGATTGCTTCCTTATTCTGTTTATATTTATACATATCTACTTCTAGGTTGATAGATAGAAAATCTATTCCCTCTTGCTCTAATAGTTCTAATATGGCTAGGTTTAAGCTTCTCTCCACATCAAAATAAAGATTTGCGTCATTCACAAATAACATAATTTCAATGACACGGGCATTTTCTTCAATTTTGCTGAACCTAACCGTAACTGATGGAGAAACTCCCCGAATATTTTTTGCTAATTCTTCAATACCATCACAAATTCTGGCAGTTTGCTGTGCTGAAATACCATCTATTTTGAGAGTTAAATTCAGCCCCCACTTTAATTCTGTACCAGGATTTTGTGACCAATTTTCAACAATTCCAGTAATCATTTTTGAATTGGGCATTTTGATGATCGAACCCCACTTAGTTATATGCAGAGTTGTGGTTCTAAATCCAATATTTAGTATCTGCACAAAACCATTTATTCCCTCCACTCCTACCCAGTCACCTTCTCGATAGAGATTATCGGAGTAGATAATCAATGTACAAAACCAGTCATAGACAATATCTTTTAATAGCAAACCTAAAGTTATACCAGCACCACCTAATAGACCAACCAATGCAGCCGCCGATTGTCCTAAAAATACTTCACTAACCTTAATTGTCAGTATGATGATTGCTGCTGATTGGAAAATCTTTGGCATTAAAGGTCTGAGCAACTCGTCAAGCTCAGTTTCTGTGTGTAGCACTACGTTGGCAAGTATCTGACCCATGATAGAAGAGCCTCGATAAACAACGTATGCAACTATAAAAATGACTATGAAGTTGAGTACATTACCAATTGTTTCGCTAAGTTGAGGCCCTAATTCCTCTGCGAAAACTGTCTTGACTAGCCAAAATCCAGCAATTTGAATCAGCCAACTTAAAGAAGGTCTGATTACAGCTATCAATTCATCGTCAAGTGTACTTTTTGTTTTGCGAGTAAAGCGCTCAATAGTTTTAATAATGACTCCAACAAAAAACCGTCTCAACAGCTGTGTCAGTGTCAATATCACAAGAACAGTAGCGATTTTGGCAATCGGGATGCCAGAATAGTTGATGTTTTTCAGCGTGTTCCAAACTGTTTCCATAGATTGGCTAAAAAGTATTTGAGTATTTGGTAGATGATAATTCTTCTATCCCCAAACTCTTTGAAATTAGGAGATCAGGGATAGGGAAGAAACACGATGAATTTTATCATTTTTAATCCGCAAAATAACTCATAATTTTTGTAAACTAAATTAGGTTTTATTTAACGGAATATGTGGATTTGAATTTTTTAAATAGATATTATTCCTCCAAAATGAAAAAAGATTTTTAGGAATTATTCACCTTGGTGTATACAGTTTAGGATGTTTAGGATGGCTACTTAGTTACCCTTCAACAAAGAAAAAACAATATTTAAGCTTGGCAAAGAATTAATCCAAACCACTGTTTTGGATCTGTCCAAATTTTCAGTGTCTTAAGTCCTTGCTTTTCCAGATCTTTTTGCATAATTGCTAAATCGAATTTACGAGAAATTTCAGTGAGAATTTTTTCCCCAGCTTCAAAGAAAATCTTGAAATCTAAAATTTCTAGGGATACCCAATGACTCTTGTGACAATGAAGATACATTTCAATTTGAGCATCAGCTTGATTATAAATTGCTTGATGCGTAAAGAAACTGGGATCAAAATTGCCTTGGAATCGCCAATTTAAATGGGAGAGCATATTCAAATTGAAAGCAGCTGTTACTCCTTGACTGTCGTTATAGGCTGCTGATAAAATATCTTCTGGTTTTTGTAGATCGATACCAAGTAGAAAATAATCGCCGGGGTTTAAAGTTTGAGAAATTCGGCGCAATAAATCTTCTGAATCTTGGGAAGCAAAATTTCCCATAGAACTTCCCAAGAAAAAAATCATCCGCGATGGCGACGAGGTCGATTCCAGTTTTGCTAATGCTTGTTCGTAAGTCCCTACTAAACCCTCTATCGAGAAAGAAGGATATTTTTCTTGTAGTTTCAGCACACTAGCTTTGAGGATTCCCCCACTGACATCAATGGGTACATATCTACACAAACTAGCAATTTTTTGGTATGCATCTAACAGAAATAGAGTTTTAGTAGAACTACCACTGCCTAATTCTACTAATTCACAAGCACCTGTAATCTCAGCAATTTCATCAGCATATTGGCTCAAAATCCACGCCTCTGTTCGTGTTGGATAATATTCTGGTAACTCACAGATTTGTTCAAACAATTCTGAGCCGTGATCATCATAAAAATACTTTGGAGGTAAACTTTTTGGATTTTGAGTTAATCCTTGAATAACATCTTGACCATCATTTTTTACAGATTGATAAGGATGAGTGAGGATTTTCAAAGAAGTTGTAACCATTCTGATGTTGTTTATTCTCTGGTCTTAACCTAAAAAATAATTGCACATTTCAATATATAGATCAACTCTTGTAACTAATAAAAAACATTCAAATTTTATTTATAAATACAAGTTATATTTAGGCATCAAATTTTTCTCCATAATTAATAAGACTTTGTTAACAAAACTGAATGCTTTTAAAAAGTCTAGATACTATGGATTATTTATTGGATAAAAAATTTGAATTTTTTTTAATAATGACTGTTGAATTTTTTACTCATAAACTTCCTCAGTGCAAGTCTAAGCTATGGATATGTTGATCGGGTGTCTCGGCGGACACCTATAGAACATGAGGCGATGCGATCGCCACTTCCTCACTCTTGCCTGAATCAAAGTGTTCAAAATGTTTAAGCACTAGAATTGACTGTGAATCTAGTGCTATTTTTGGCAGAACATGCGGGAACTCACTACAGAAAAACTAGCGTGCTATGGCTATTAATATCACTAATAGCCATAGCATTAACTTGATATTACACTATTTTAACATGTTTTTAACTTGATTTTTTTAGGATATTTAACTGTTACTAAAAGTATATCTATAAGAAATCTAGAATTTAGTCAAGGAAAAAATGTTGCCTACTCACTTAAAAATAAACTACATTTTGTTCTCTGTCTCCTCAGAGAGTAGACCAAAAAATGGTGTAAAATACGATATTACACTAATTGAAAAAACTATTGAAATTATGTCATAGCAACTGTTTCAGATATTGCCAGATTTGTCAAGGACTTTTTTATTCACAACAGCATATATCGTTAGAATTTTCTTGAAAATAGGGAATAGGGATCGAGAATTATAAATTAGGGGAAGAAAATAGAGAAATTCTTCCTTGTCCCCCTTCCCTTGTTCTCCTTAATTCACCTTCAAACCAACTAGTGTTTCCTGTAACTGCTGGGAAATCTTCACCGTTTTTTGTAGAGATTTAGAAACTTGCATAGATGATTCACTAGTAGATTGTGAATTAGTAGCAACTTGCTTCATTAATTCGCTAACCGTTTGTGATGTCTGGACTCCGTAGATTGTGGCGGTAGAAATTGACTGCACTAAAGTATCTATTTGCTGTGAGATGTCTAAGATTAAACTAAGATCATGTTTGACATCTTCAACTATTTGTGTTCCCTGTGTAACTTGAGTAATTCCTTCTTGCATCGCCTCCACTACTTCGTTGGTTTCCTGTTGGATGTTTTCAACAATTTCTGCTACTTCTTTGGTTGCTTGTGCTGATCGCGCTGCGAGTTCGCTAACTTCTTCGACCACAACAACAAAACCTTGACTTTCTTCACCCATTCGCTCGGCTTCAATACCTGCGTTGATTGCTAACAAGTTGGATTGCATGGAAATCTCGTTAATTAATGCGATTACACGCGAAATTTCTTGTGTAGATTGTCCCAAATGTTTGATTTTCTTGGCAGTTTTGCCGACAATTTCACGCAAAGTTAAGATATTTTCTACTGTTGTATCCATCGCTTTTCCTGTTTTCGTGGCGGTGTTAGCGACGGTATTAGCGACTTGTGCAGCTTGCTGGGTGCTAGACGCTACTGCTTGCATAGCAATAGTCATTTGTTCAACAGCATCCAAAATGCGACTAATTTCGTTAGTTTGTGCTAGTGCTTGTTGTGTGAGATAGCAGACTTTTGTTTCGTTGCTACCAATCGCCTCGTCTAATTGCACAATTGACACTTTTACTTTGATGATAATATCCCGTAGACTTTCAACAATGGAGTTGAAAAAGTCTGCAACAGTACCTATTTCGCCTTCATTCACATCAGCACGTACCGTCAAGTCACCTCGAACTACACCTTCAACATCATCAAGTAATTCTAAAACTTGATTTTGTAAAGCTTGTTGATGTTGCTGTTCTTCCCAAGAAGATGTTTTTGCAGTTTGACGACCTTGTTCTATTTGTTGAGTAAGTTCTGCCTGTTCTAGAGCATAACCAATTTGAACAGCAATTTGTTTAAATAAATAAATTTCTATATCTCGCCAATAACGTTCATGAGAACACTGATGAATTACTAACAAACCATATAGTTTTCTGTTAATAAACACAGGTGTTAACAAATATGCTTTAACTGCTTGGCTTTCTAGTTGATGCAGATATGAGTGACTAAAATTATTGTCGTAAATATCATGGACTGTTTTCACCGTACCTATTGCTAACTCATCAGAATACTCTTCTCCAAAATAGGGGTTAGAAAGATTTTCTTCTGAGTCACTTAACCAAGAATAATCAACTGATTTAGCAATAATTTTGCCTTGCCAATGGTCATCCAAACTATAAAAGAGTACGCGATCGCTTTGCAAAGCATCTCTTATATCTGATACTGCGGTTTTAATAATTTTTTCACTGCTGAGTACTTCTCGTAGGCGAATAGTGATTTGATTGAGTTTCTCTATGAGTTTTGCATCATTTTCTTGACGACGAAACTCTTTTGTTATCGAGTCTGCCATTTTATTGAAACTGACAGCCAGTTTACCAATTTCATCATTTGCGAAAACTTGAACACGGACATTGCGATCGCCTGCGGCAAATTTTTCGGTGGCTTGCTGCAAATGAGAAACTGGTTTGATGATTGAACGTCTTAAGATGAATGTCCAAATAGCAATTAACAAGAAAGCTAATAAAACTAATACAATTTGTAATAACCAACTTTGTGTTAATACGTTATTGATAGATTTATCAGGAGTTCTCTGCACTAAAATAGCTAGGGATTGTCTTTTCTCAACTACTTTATATCTATCTGATTTTCCAACATATCCAATAATTTTGTTAGTCAAAGCCTGATGTGGCATAATGTAAGTTTTATTTCCCAAAACAGCATGTTTGGTAACTATTTGTGCTGTATTGGCTGCAACTGCTTCGTCTAATATAGCCCTGCTTTCTAGAGGTAACTCTATCTGTGATTTAAGTTTATTAAAACTAGCATGATAATCAACATCATTTACTGCGAGTTCAGATTTTGTTTGTTCAGTCAATTGAGTTGCTAAACTTTGATTAATAAAGAATTTTGTTCCAATAGCTATACCTAAAATAGAAACTAATTCACAGCTAATTAAGGCGATTAAATGTTTACGATTGAGAATCAGGTTATAAAACCATCCAAAGAAAGATTTATTGCTTGACAATGAGGTTGTAATATTTAATTTACGTGGTTCTGAAACTCTAGAATTATCAATCATTAGCTGAGAAGGTAGTAGGAGATATGCCAAACTGGAATTTTTACTTTTATTAGCACTATCAAATCGATAACCCATAGGTAAATTCCCTGAATTAATAACTCAAATCAAAAATTTAGTTGGGATGCTCCCGATTTTATACTAGTATTGAGAAACTATGGGTATAAGTTATATCATGTTCTCGAATTTAGGCAACAGACCAAAATCCCGTAAAATCCTCTGATTACAGAAAATTAACTAGGTAATTACTGGTAGTAAAGCAGACATAATATTATAACAATATGTTGTAAATGTTAATAAGAGCTATCTTATACAAATCGTATTATTTTGCTTTAATTGGTTAAGAGTTATTAATATCAACAGATTTAAAAGGCTGCATGAAGAGATAAGATGTAGTATCCTCATGCAGCCTAATGTAAAGATAGAGATATTAAAGTTTTTTCTACCTACCTATCAATTCAGTTGTAGCGTGGAATTATACTAAATTCACACGAACTGAATTTAGTTTTTATTTGCTCCTGCTAAAGGAAAAATAAGTTCTTCCAGTGTTCTCAATAATTCTTGTTCATTGTAAGGTTTTGAGAAATAGGCTTTTGCACCTAATTGTATTGCTAGTTGTCGATGCTTGTCACTACTACGAGAGGTAAGCATGGCAATTGGTATATTCTTAAATTCATTGTTTGATTTAACCCGACCTAAAAAGCCATAACCATCAACCCGTGGCATTTCAATATCACAAATAACAGCCTGAACTTTTAAGCCACTTTGTAATTTTTCTAAAGCATCTTGACCATCTTTGGCTTGTTCTACTAAGAATCCTCCTTTTTCCAAAGTCAAAGCCAAAAAGCGCCGGACATTAATCGAATCATCAACAATTAAGATAGTTCCTTTCTGGTCTTTTAATGAGTCTGGGTTTTTTTCTCCAGATGGAGTCAGGAATACAGTCTTCAACCTTGCTGATGGTAGTTGATTAGTTCTGGGTGTACGATCATTAGCAGCAATCCAATACAGCAACTCACTGACATTGACTAAAGCCACGACTCGACCATCACCAAGAATTGTACAGTTGCTAAAGCCAGCAGGTAGAGAGATATTTCCTTCCACACGGCGAATAGCGACTTCTTGTTCACCCCAGCAACGGTCAATTTGTAGTGCGATTGGTTGATTGTTGCTTTCAATAATTAATACGCTAGCAGCATTAATTGCTGGAGGTGTTTCCAGGTTTGGATTGTCATAACGGTAGCAATTAAATTCTAAGTAGCGGCTGAGGCGAATCAACGGTAGCATGGTTCCTTGCCAGTTGATCATTTCGCTATTTGCCATTGGGAAAACATGCTCATTTTGCAGGAGGAAAATTTCCGAAACTGCATCTGTGGGGAATGCTAATAGCATACGGTTGCTTTCTACTAGCAGTACGCGGGCCACAGAAAGGGTAAATGGCACAGATAAAGTAAAGGTAGTCCCCACTCCTGGCATGGTATCAACTTTGACGTCTCCACGCACATGTTTTAGGTTGTTGCGAACTACATCCATACCTACACCACGACCGGACAGTGTTGTCACTTCGTCTTTGGTGCTAAACCCTGGTTCAAAAATCAAGGATAATAGTTCTTCATCGCTGGCTTGAGCTAACAGAGTTGCATCTAAGCCCATAGCTAAGGCGCGGGTGCGAATTCCTTCTAAGGAAATGCCACGACCATCATCTCTCATGGTGATCATAGTACGATTACCTTGATGGCTGGCTTTAATTTCAATCGTTCCTTGTTCTGGTTTACCACAAGCGCGGCGTGTGGCAGGATCTTCAATGCCGTGATCAAACGCATTTCGCATCAGATGCATTAATGGCTCATTCAAAGCCTCTAAGATGCTGCGTTCAATTAAGGTGTTAGCGCCTTCTATTTTTAACTGGACATTTTTGCCAAACTCCACAGATAAGTCACGCAAAGCTCTGGGGAAGCGATCAACTACGTCAGATAGAGGTCGCATCCTGACTTGTGTGAGCTTTCGCTGTAATTGCTTTGAAGTTTTGTTGAGTTTTCTGGAGATTTGATCGGTATCGTCCACACTGAGTTGGATGTCAGCTGTGACTTCTTGCACCTGCACAATTGTTTCCATGACTTCTTGTGACAGCAGGTTTAAATCGTTGTAACGATCCATTTCTAAGGCATCAAACCTGCTTTCTATATCTTGTGTCTGGTAGGTATAGTCAAATGCAAAGCGATCGCCACCATTTCCTAGCAATGGCAATGATGACACTTCTGCTGAAATCACAGCTTGGGTAGCGATTCGATCATAAGCTGTCCGTAGTTCTTGATTTTCTCTTTCCAGACTTTGGACGCGCTGACTAAGATTGCGAATTAGTTTACGTAGTCTTTCTAGCTGTAAGTTTAGTCCATTGCGTTGGATAATTAATTCTCCGAACAAGTCATTAATTTGTTCGAGCTGCTTACTCGGTACTCGGACGGTATTTTCTTGAGTTTCACGTTCTTTATTTACACCTACAGGCTCCCGTTTTGGTTCAACAAATTTATAATCTGTGACGGGAATTTCTTTGGCAGTTACTGGAGTCGGCTCACTTAGTTCATCAGCAAAAGAGTTACTATCATCAGCAAAGGCTGCTTCTAAGGCTTCAAAGTCTGCGGCAATGATTTCATCATCCAGCCAACTTTCTGCGGTAATTTCTGCTTGCAGAATCTCATCTTCTGTGGTGTCTGCTGTTTGAAACTGCGGAATTATTTCCTGTGTTAGCGATGGATGAGGTGAGAGTTGGATGAAAGTTTGTTCTAAATCAAGCTCTGTGGGTAAACTATCGAGTTGATTTGTGAGTACTAATGCTTGCGATCGCCGCCATGCTGTCAAAGAAGCACGGGCAATTTCTTCCATTTCGTCTGCTTGAGCATTATCAACCTGGTGAGCGATTGATTCGCACAACTGGGTAAAAGCTTCTAACTGGAGCATTTCACCCAAGCCACCTAACTCTGCTGCCATGATGGCAACTTCTTCTTTGAGGCAGGGTTGTTGATTATCTTCCAACACAGCCTCTAAGCGTTGTAAGCATCCCTCTACCTCACTTTCAAAGAGTAAGGGTATAATATTTTGCCCATCATCTTCCGGTGATAGGATAGTTGTGGCATCTTCTGGAGTCGGATCGCCTAAAAGCTGATGTAATTCTTCAAAAACTGGGTAACAAAAAGTACTTAACCATTGTTCATCAATAGTATTTCCTTCTGAGTGCAATTCAACTATCTGACGCAGCCAATCAACTCCAGACAGTAATAAACTTTGTAATTCTGTATCAATTTCTAAAGAATTTTTCCGAGTTTTTAATACTTTAAAAGAATCTTCTAAACGGTGGGCTAAATCTGAAAGGGAACGAAACCCCATCATCCCTGCACCACCTTTGATGGAATGAGCGGCTCGGAGGGCAGCATTGATTTTGTCTGGAGCTATGCGGTGATTAGTCTCAATTTCGAGTAATATTCCTTCTAGCGTATTCAGATAATCTGTTGCTTCCTCCAGAAACTGCATCTGAATTTCTAATTCTTTGTCCTGTGACATAGTTTTTGTCCTTGGTCATTAGTCATTTATTATTAGTCATTTATCAATAGTCATTTATCATTAGTCATTAGTCATAGGCAAATAACCAAGGACAAATGACTAATCACCAATCATTAGTTGACCTTGAACGTACCCACACTTTCTTGTAACTGTTGAGAAATCTTCACAGTCTGTTGCAGAGATTCAGAGACTTGTAAGGAAGAATCGCTGGTGTGTTTGGAAATGATCGCGATTTGTTTCATCAATTCGCTGACGACTTGTGATGTTTCCACTCCAGAAGCTGTAGTGGTAGAAATTGATTGTACTAGGGCATCAATTTGTCGTGAAACTTCTAAAATTTGGCCGAGACTGCCTTTTGCTTCTTCAACAATGCGTGTACCTTCCACTACCTGAGCGGTTCCTACTTCCATCGCCTGCACTACTTCACTGGTTTCTCGTTGGATGTTCTCAACGATTTGTTCAATTTCTTTAGTTGCGGCGGCTGATCGAGCTGCGAGTTCCCCGACTTCTTCAGCAACAACAGCAAATCCTTGACCTTCTTCACCTGCTCTTGCGGCTTCAATCCCAGCGTTGATTGCTAGCAAGTTGGTTTGCATGGAAATCTGGTTAATCAATGCGACGACGCGGGAAATCTGTTGCGTAGATTCTCCCAGACGTTTGACTTTTTTGGCGGTTTCGCCGACAGTTTCTCGTAGGTGGAGAATATTCTGTACTGTCATATCCATTGCTTGACCACTTTTCGCAGCAGTGGCTGAAGCATTTTGAGCAACCGTAGCAGCTTGCTGGGCGCTGTCTGCTACTGCTCGAATAGATGCTGTCATTTGATCAACTGCATTTAGGGTGTTGTCAATTTCAGCGGCTTGTGCTAGGGCTTCTTCTGCCAGTTGGTGAATGGCGCCGGAGTTTGTGTCGATCGCCTGATTTACTTGGTTAGCAGCAATTTTGACTTGGGTAACGATATCTCGTAAGCTTTCAACGATAGAGTTGAAAAAGTCAGCAACAGTACCTATTTCGCCAGCAGTCACATCAGCGCGTACTGTCAAGTCGCCACTAGCTGCACCTTCTACGTTGCTTAGTAGTTCCAACAGCTGCATTTGCAGAGCTTCTTTTTGTTGCCGTTCATCTACTGTAGATTTTTCGGCAACTATCTTAGCGCTTTCTAGCTCTTGTAGCAACTTGGCTTGCTCGACTGCGTAGCCAACTTGAGTTGCTAGCTGTTTAAATAAATCAATTTCTGCTTGTTGCCAAATCCGGGGACTGTCGCAGTGATGGGCAATCAATAAGGCTACTAGTTCTTCTTGATGAACAATTGGTGCGATCAAATTTGCTTTGACTGCAAATCTTTCCAGCATTCTGGTGTAACATTCAGCATTACTCAGATGAGAGTCTTGATAGATATTTGCGATCGCCCGCACCCGACCATCTTTGTAAGCGTTGACATGACGTTCTCGAAAACAAGGGTCATCTATTTGGACTCCGAACATTTTCGGGAAACTATTGCTGACTGCTTCGGCGACGACATCGCCATCCCATGTCTCGGAATTAAATTTATAAACAATTACTCTGTCTGTTTTCAGTGCTTGCCGAACTTCTCTGACTGTTGTTTTGTAAATGTCTTCTTCTTCGAGGCTTCTGCGTAACCTTAAAGTAATATCTGCAAGCAATTTCGAGCGCTCTGCATCTTGTTCTTGCTCTTTGATTGAAGCTTCTAGTTGTGATGCCATTTGGTTAATGTTGGCAACCAACACTCCGAGTTCGTCTTCTCCTTGAAAATACAGACGGGTGTTGAGTTCGCCTCTGCCCAGTTTTTCTACTGTTGCTGTTGCTTGCAAAATTGGTTCTGTAGCACGTTTGGCTATCCAGGCTGCGATCGCTGCTACGATGATTGCTGTTAGCCCTGTACCAATGGCAAAAGTCAATAATAATTGTTGTTGAGCGGCAAAGGCTGTTGATGTATTAGTTGCTAGCAGTATCTCCCATTTTAAATCTGGCAAACCTTTGAGTGGTTTAATGGGTACGTAGCTTAACAATTGCTGGCGATCGTTATGCACCGGATCTAATCCAATTACAGTTTTTTCTTTAGATTTTTGTAGTGATTTATATACGTCTGGGTAATCTGTTTTGATATTGCTATTTACGTGGTCTGCTTCTGAGGCTATGAAAATTTTGCCAGAGTTATCAAGAAACAGATATTCCTCAACTGTTTTTGTATAACTTTTTGCCAATTCTTCTAGTGGTTTTACAGGCATACGAACTCTAGCTACAGCAATTGTGTTGCCTGTGCCATTTTCTTTAACAGGTGCAGCAATAAAAATACTTACTTTATTTGTACTTGGTGATAGTTCTGGTTGACTGATATAAGGGCGATCGCTTTGTTGTACATTCTTAAAAAAGGTGCGCTCTTTAACGTTAGGAATAGATTTTCCTTGTGATTGGACAATCAAATTACCGCTTAAATCATATACAGCAATGCTTTCATAAATTGTGTTTCCATCTACTATTCTGGACTCTATGATTTTATCCAGTATTGCTTGTTTTTCTTGAGGGGAGGTGTTTGCACTAGTTTGGGAATTAATCAGTATTGGCAGATTAGATATGAACTGAATATCTCCATACCGCTCAACTATGAAACGGTTGACTTTGTCTGCTAAGTCTTCAGCTTGAGATTGTTGCAGTTGGGAAACTTTGTGTTCGATTGATTGCTTAGAAATTTGATATGCCAGCACTCCAATCCCCAATACTGGTAGTGTACCAATGGCGATCGCTAGTACTGTGGCTTTTGTACCCAAACTCAGACGCTTAAAATTAGCAAATATCCGACTCAAGTGAGAATTTGTGTCTGTTTGCTCGTGATTATTCAATGTCGGTAGTTGCACTACACTATCTGTAAGTTTTTGAGAAGTAATCGTTGATTTTCGATTTCCAACATCACTACTCTTAGTCGTGTCCGTTTTATTAAACATAAAATAGTTTCCCAGAATAGGTGGAGAATAACCCTAAAAATACCGTCGTTATAGTAATACACCCTTAGTTACCATGCAAAATAGAAGATTGGACAATCGCTTGTGCATCTAACACCAGCAATACTTCTTTGTGTTGCACAACGCATCCACGTAAATACGGAACTAAACTAGAGGCGACTTGTCCAACAGGAGAGCGAATTTCATCTGGCATGAATTTAGTTGTACCTTTGATTTCTTGTACAACTAAGCCTAGAAGCAGTGATTCTACCCGAATCATCACGATGTTGAACTGACGAAATCTATAGTCTAAGGATTCTAAATTGAACATCCTTGGCAGATCAACTACCCAAACTATGTGACTGCGCCAATTCATCAATCCGAGCATACACGAGGGCATGTTGGGTATGGAGGATACAGCCTCCACAGGTACAACAATTGCCTCTTGCGTATACCTCATCGGCAAAACTGCATGGGCTTGTTTATTGAGTTGAAACCGGAGATAACCATCTCCCAAGTTAGAATCAATTGATTTGGGTGCGAGTGTCATTTTTGAATTATTCATGATTATTCAAATCGCCACTGATTTAATTGCACGCAATAGCTGTTCGCGGGTATAAGGTTTGGTTAAATAAGCATCCGCACCTTGTCTCATTGCCCACAATCTATCTATTTCTTGATTTTTAGAACTACAAATTACAATTGGTACTTTTTGAGTTACTGGATTTTTTTTGAGAGAACGACACAATTCAAAACCACTCATTCCTGGCATTACAACATCCGTAACAATGACATCTGGTTGTTGTGAAATAGCTTGTTCTAATCCTTCTTTTGCACTACTTGTTTTAATCACGTTGTAACCACTTTCTCTGAGGTAGTGGCTCATTAGTTCCAATTCACTGGGAGAATCTTCCACAATTAAAATAGTCCCAAGCAAAGTTAGACTCACTCCTGTATCTCCTAAAAAACCAAACTTTTACTAAATTACTAAATAGAGTTGTCTGTTTCATTGTGATCAAACACAATTAATCAAGATGTTTAAACACCATTTTTAACAGATCAGATTGTGTAAATGGCTTAGTTAAATAGCCTGATGACCTGACCATTTTTGCCTTGGCTCGGTCTATAAATCCTGTTCTGCCTGTCACCATGATTATAGGTGTATTTCTAAAAGCTGAATGTCTACGCAACAACGAACATAGTTCGTAGCCGTCTAGATTTGGCATTTCCACATCTAATAAAATTAGATCGGGTTTGCTGCGGAGAATTTGCATCAAAGCTTTGACAGGATCGTTAATCATTACAACTGAAAATGTATTTTCATCCAAAAAATTCCTAATAGAGTTCAAAACGGTTGGACTATCATCAATGCAAGCTACTGTGTATAAGCTCCGGTTCGCCGATTGCAGGGGAATCTGGCTATGAAGAATATTATCTGAATTTTCAAAATTATGAGTGTCTGTTGTGATTTGTTGCTCAGGTTGAGCTTGAGGTTGCACCCTCCTTTGAGATGGTGTTTTCAACAAAGTTTGAGAATTTTCTTCAGTATTAACTGTTGAATATTGCTCTTGCTTATTGCGTAACTGCTTTTGACAGTGTTCTACTAATAATCGTAAATCTAATCGGCAAAACTTTGGCAGATCATCTAAAGGAGTTTCACGGTAAAATTCATAGCTACCTTGTTTTAATGTCAAGAATGACTCCAGCACTTCTTTGGCTAATTCGTCTATTAAAACAGCCGCTTGCGGAGGAGTAATGTAGTCTTGATTCACTAACCAGCAAATCGCTTGATAATCTGCATGTGGCATCGATTGATTATCGTTCTTAGTGTCAAACATCAACCGCATTTGCACACGATTTGCACCTAATAAATTCGGAATTTGTTGGCTCAAACGTCGCAATTGATGATCTAACCGCTCAAACAATTTATCTGAAGAAGAGGCATAAGTAAGTTTTCCTTCTTCTAAATAAATAGTCCAAGAGTTTTTATCAGTAAACACTCGTAAACATCCTGTGGCACGTCTACTAGTTAATTGTGCTAATAAAGACAGAGGATGTAGTTTTTGAAAAAATCTGTAGCTACTCAGAGGACTTGTACTCATTTTGATTTTACTTGTTGCTCAATTAGATGGGTCTAAGCTATATTTATCAGAGAGTTTAAACAGTAGAATTGCGTAAAATAGTTTTATGTATTAAAGTATACAATTTTTGATTTTGGTTATAGCTAAATTTCAATTGATTAGCTTTAATTTATTTGATAATAAAATCACCGTTAAATTAGTAAGTAGAAGTTATTTTACTTACTAATACTGAGATTAACAAACATTCTCCGGCAAAAAGCAAAAAAAATGTAAAGACTGGATTAAACCAGTTACCTTTAAGTAAACATCGTGTAATTGTGGACGCAATGTATATTAACTGAAATTGCAAGCTTAAACCAACTTTTTTCAGTGTCGCCACTTAAGTATCATTCCTAAATAAACTTTCGATAAATTTTATACGCTTCATTAAGTATATATACTTTTTGCAGTCAACAATAGCCAATAATACCTTCTGTCTTTATTTACTCCAAATTCTTTATGATTTTGGCAAATATTGAGCTAGTTTACTTTATATATTAGTCTTATCTTTTACAAAATTTAAAGTATTATTTAATACATTTTTATATAAAAAATTTAATCTGCTAATTGACCAATAATTCTTTGATGTTACAAGTCCCAGGATTTATCCTGGGAATTAATCCGCAATCGTTCGGCTGAGGGTCTGGCACTGAGCTTGCCGAAGTGTCACGACGAAGTCTAAAATCCACGTATCCTCAAGCCTTCGGATAAATCCTGGGGATCAATTCCATTTTCCATAGACGCGTAGACAGCAACAGCAGCGCTGTCCGTTGGTAGCGGCTTTAAGGGATAGTAATCTAAAATCCAAAATTGTTTGAGTGCGATCGCGTGATTGTTTTCGTAACACTAAAATCATTCGTCAGTATTAGCAGCCTTGATTTTCAAACTTTCCACGTGAAAACAAGGGAAAATATTGTGTGTATTCACTAACAAATCACTAAGACGTAATTAGATCTTCAATCCCTATTTTTTTTCAAAGCTGCTGCTTCTTCTGGCGCCTGAGCAGCTAATTGATTTTTCCTAGATAAAAAATAGATAGTTGCTAAAACCATAACAATTACAACGCCCCAAATACCAACTTGGTAAGCAGGTACAGATAAACAGGCTATGAGGGCAAAAATAGCTAGGATTGTCCCAATCGCCGCTCCTGTAATACCTAATGGGCTTTCGTAGGGTCTTGGTAGATCAGGGCGACTGAATTTGAGCTTGATATAACTGAGCATGACCAGAATATAAGATATCAATGCTGCCAAAACAGCCATATTCAAAATGACTGCATCCACAGCATCGCTTCCTGCGTCAACCAAAATTACACAGATAAATCCTACTACCGTACCTAGAATTAATGCTCGGTAAGGAGTATTATTTTTGGTGAGAGAAATCGAACGTGGGATATAGCCTGATCGGGAAAGAGCAAACAGAATACGCCCATAACTATAAATCAGGGTTAATAAGCTAACGCCCAAACTCAAAGATAAAGCGATCGCTGTAATCGTGTTACTGGTCGCACCCTTGCCAAAGTAAGCCTCTAACCCTTCCGACAAAGGTACACTTGATTTACCAATTGCAACAGCGCCACCACCAATACCCGAATTTAGCACTAGAGTCAAAACTGAAAGAACTATCAGCGTAAACATTGCTGATATTAACCCTCTAGGCATATTCTTAGGTACGTTTTGGGTTTCTTCACTGGCTACAGGTAATACCTCAATTGCTAAATAGAACCAGATACCATAAGGTATTGCTGCAAAAACGCCCAGCCAGCCTTTAGGTAGCCATGCTGCTGATTGTCCTGGATCAGCAGGAACATTAAACAGCAGTTGTGGCTGAAAAACACCTGCTGCTAGCATACTCACATAAAATATGCCTAAGACCATGATTGCTACCAGAGTCAGCCAAAAACTCACATACAGACTCAATTCCATACTCTGGATGCAGATCGCCACAAAAATAGCGTAAATAGTTAGCCAAATCAAATAATTAGGCATAGGGAAAAAGTGATCAATCAAAGGCTTGAGGTAATTGCTCATACTGTAGACGATCGCAGCAGTCGCAAACACATACTCAACAGCGACAGAAACACCGCAAACATAGCCCCAGAATGGACCAAAAGCATTGCGAGTGAAAGAGTAAAAACCACCTGCATGGGGTAGTGCTACCGACAATTCTGCCAGACAATAAACCATGCATATATACATGATTGCCATCAAAAAAGTGGCGATCGCCAAACCCCAAAAACCACCTGCAATTAGACCATAGTTCCAACCATAAAAATCACCTGAAATAACAGCGCCTACACCTAAACCCCATAACCATAACGAGCCAGCACCAACTTTTAGTTGCCGACGCCTTAAGTAATTTTCGGTAACTATTTCGTAATTAACAATACCTTTAATATTTTTTCTAGACATATCCTAAGTTCTCAACAGTACTGATATCAAGTTGCAGTACAAGGAAGTATTTATGAGTAAGGCAAAAAAGGTCAATAAACTTCATTGTTTTTGACTCCTGTGTTTTTTATTGTGTCTATGGACTTGACAAATCAACAAAAAAACACCTCCAACTCAAAAATCATTCTAAATGCACTTAACTAGCTCACTTTCAAGAAAATGGCTAAACATTTAGACAAGAGTTTTTTGTTTATTTTCTAGTGGATTCAACAAAAAAAGGCGGATTTTTAATCATAATAATCCGTTCCTATGGTTAATTAAGTCTGGTAGAGTTCTCCTGATCTGGGGGTAATATTAAAGTTTTTTACAAAAAACACCCTAAAAATAATTAGTAGATCCAACTTTTGGATCTACTCCCTTTTTGTACCAAAATACTTGGTTTATACCCAAATATTTGGTTTAGATCAATGACTACATGATTATAAGATACTTTGTTAATTCCTATAACAATAGCTACAAGATTCTTTTCGGAGTTTAGCCATAACAAAGAAATAAAAAGATTTAATATAAATCAAGTTATCAAAAATGATAGATATTTGCTGTTTTTTATCAATTTTGTTGCTGTTTTATAGCAGACTTGGATGTTGTTTATTAATAACTTCAATCTCATTCAACTGACTAATCAGAACATCTGCACCGATTAAATTCTCAAATTTTTTTATCCAACTAATTCCAATACAACCTGCTGCTCTAGCATTAAGTGCCATCTGCATATCACCTGTAGAATCTCCCACCATCAGGGTATAACTAGGCTCAACTCCTAAAGAGTGGCAAGCCTGTAAAAATAAAATTGGATCTGGTTTACTAGGGCCTTCATCGACTCCCATTTGAACCTGGATATAATCACTCAGGTGATGATATTTTACAAAAGCACAGACTTCATCAGTTCTGGCAGCAGAGAGGATTCCTAATTTCAGTCCCGCTTTGGTGAGATTTTTTAGTACTTCTGTAGCACCAGCAAATATTGGACAAGGTATGTTGCCAATATGTTTCTCTGCTGAGTGGAATGCTTGACGTGCGATCGCTAAGGATTTAAACCAGCTACATCCAGCTTGAGCAATATATGCTGCTGTAGCAATTGCTGTTTCGCCACTACTACCAACAGCTATTAAACCCGCAGGATCTAAACTATCTCCGTCAATACCAAATGCCGTTAACAGAGGTTGTTCAAGCCCTGAAAACTGCATATCTACAAGCTTTGCTACTCTTTGTCCTAGTTGACGCAAATATTCTTTTGAGTCTTCGAGAGTACCATCTTTATCAAATATAATTGCTTGGATGTTGGAAAAGACCAAATTTCCACATTTAATATCTAGCATAAGTTTTTAAGTAAACCTGACTGAATTGCAAACACCAGTATGGATGAAAATTCTATTCCCAATCCCCAATCCCCAATCCCCATTTCCAAGCTAGGGTTGCTCTATTTCCCGCAGTGCTTTCATCAGCATGGCGTCTTCTTCTTCTGGCGCTTTAGCGACTAGCTTTTTACGTGAGTAGAATAAGAAATATAAAATCATCAGACCAAGAAAAATCGCCACTCCCCATACTCCTGGTCTATATCCTGGATCAGAGAAGCAAGCAAATAAAGCGATGATTGCTAGTACACAACCGACGATCGCACCTCCAATTCCGAGAGGACTTTGATAGGGACGAGGTAAGTCTGGGTAGGTTAGTTTCAGTTTGATGTAACTGCTCATAACCATGACATAGGAAATTACTGCGCCAAACACTGTCATGTTGAGTAGCATCGCTCCAATCATCTTGCCTGCAAACTGAATTGTTGCGGTACAGACAAGTCCAACAACAGCGCCTAAAATCATAGCTAGTGCTGGAGTGTGAGTTTTACTGGTAATGGAAATCCAGCGTGGTATGTATCCAGCGCGAGACAAAGAAAAAAGTACTCTTCCGTAAGAATAGATAGCGGTATGGAAACTTGCTATCAAACCTGTTAGTGCGAGTAAGATTAATGTTGCAGCAACCTTAGTTTCACCGAAGATAGCTTTAATTCCATCTGCCAAAGGAGCAGCAGATAGACTTATTTTTGCGGCACCACCTCCGACTCCGGTATTTAATACCAAAACAAATAAAGAGAGAAGCAAGAGGGTGATCATGCTCCAAACTAACGCCTTGGGAATGTCTCTGCTAGTATCATGAGTTTCTTCAGCAGCCATTGGCAAGTGTTCGATCGCCAAATAAAACCACATAGCATAGGGTAAAGCCTGAAATACACCTATCCATCCCTTGGGGAGCAAACTCAAATTTCCTGGTTCTGGGGGAATATTTAACAGTAATTCACGCTGAAATTGACCAGAAAATATGGCGGCGATGAAGAAAATAATCAGTACTGTTGCAGCGATCGCAGTAATGACAAATCCTGCTTTGAGAGTTAACCCTGTACCTCGAATGTTGATACACACAAAAATGGCGTAGAATAATAGCCACCAAACAGGAACAGGGACATAAGGAAATAATGTGTTTAGATAGGCACCAATAAAAAAGACGACAACAGCAGGAGCTAACACATATTCAATCATGATTGTGACGCCGCAAATAAAGCCGCCCAATCGACCAAAAGCTTTGCGAGTAAATGAAAAAAATCCTCCGGCGTGAGGTAGGGCTGCGGATAATTCGGCGATGCTGTAAACCATGCAGATATACATTACTGCCATCAAGTAGGTAGCGATCGCCAATCCTCCAAAACCACCTGCTCCCAAACCAAAATTCCAGCCAGAGAAATCACCGGAAATCACACTTCCAACTCCCAAAGCCCACAGCAACAACCAGTTTGCACTGCGGCGTAGCTGTCGCTGTTGTAAATATTTATCATCTACATTTTCATAATTAAAAATGCTTTTAGATTTGGGAAGTTTAGATCTACTTAAATATTTCTCACGATTGTATTTCATCACCCTGATAACCTTGTTTGCAGTGAATTTTGATTTTTGACTTCCCCCTCGTGGGGCGCTTACATCTTGCTTCTCTAAATACAAACCCGTACAAAGTAAAGATATACGCGATAAAGCTATATTATTTTTATTGGCTTTTATCGCTAAATCAAGGACTTTTGGATTACTACTGAGTGACTAAATACTATCCATTTCTCTTGGTGCAAAATGTGAGTTCCTCGATTCCCGCTCTCCATTTTCAAATCACTGCCATATTGGAACAGGAAAGACGAGGAAGTAAGCCTTCTTGACGCAGTTCCGTCACGCTATCTTCTACAGCCCGAATAATATAATTAATATCTTGTTCTGTATGAGCTGTCGATAAATAATTAGACGAACCTACAATATGAATTCCTCTGTTTATCAAATGATAGCGGAACAATTCCATGATCTCGCTAACAGTAATGTCTACTGTCGAAATAGTATTTTCTAAGTAATAAAAAAAGAACGCTGAACCAAAACTATCCAACCTAATAGGTACTTCATTTTTTTCTAAGTAATTGTTTAACTTTTGGACAAATTCTGATGTGCGTTGATTTAACTGTAGTTGTAAATTGGGGCCTTCTTTCTTCAGATATTCAAGGACAGATTGTGCAGCAGACATCGCTAAGGGATGCTTGCAAAAAGTGCCAGCAACAAATGTAGTTTTTGCACTTGGATAGGAATCATCTCCATAATTCCACATCCCACCATCAACCGCATCCATATAACAAGCCTTACCAGCAATCACTCCGATTGGTATACCACCACCGATGATCTTTCCATAGGTGGCTATATCAGCTTCAATATCAAAATACGCCTGGGCGCCACCTGGATGAATACGGAAGCCTGTAGTCATTTCATCGAAGATTAACGGTATACCTGATTCTTTGGTTAATTGCCTTAATTCTTGTAAGAAATTTTTTAATTTTAAGCTGAATCTAGCAGTATGTACAGGCACAACTAGAACAGCTGCTAACTCTTGCTTATGAGCTTTGATCACTTCTAGTGATTGAGGATTTCCATAAGTCAAAACCAAAACATCTTTCACAATGTTAGTGGGAATTCCAGGAGCAATTGGCACAATATTTAAATTTCCATCTATCATTTGTGCCTTTGCTAGCACTCCATCAAAATGACCATGATAAGAACTGGAAAATATAACAATTTTGTCACGACCTGTGACGGTGCGAGCTAGTCGAATTGCCGTCATTACGGCTTCTGTACCTGTATTTATAAAAGTTACTCGCTCCATTCCAGTTAGTTCACAAATTAACTCAGCCACCTCACCAGCTAATTTTGATTGCGAACCAAGTTGGAAGCCTTGTTCTATTTGCTTTGTTAATACTTCTCTAATGAAAGATGGATTATGACCGAAGAGATTTATTCCTAACCCCATCCTGACATCTATATATTCGTTATTATCAATATCCCACAGTTTAGAACCCAGAGAGTGCTTGCCAACAATGGGATAATACATTTCTTTGAATGACAAATGAAAATTTCCAAATTTACCAGCCTGTTGAGTATCAGCTAGAACTTGATGATAATTTTTTTTTAATAATTTTGATGTTTTTGTCCGCTTGATATAGCGTGCAATGAATTTTTCTAAATGATTTGTCAAAACTGAATTAAACATAATTCCACACTCCTCCTATTGATTTTGCAGTAGTTATTAACTGTCAAATAGTACATCAATATGGACTTAAAAACAGCACTTTAAACCCGATTTTTTTTGAGAACTTGGTAGATAAATGTATAAAAGATTAGCTAAACATGCAATTCTATATATAACCTTGTCTTTATAATAAGCTTTTTAAATAAGACTGGAAGTTATCCAAAATAAATTACTAATATCAATAAGTTTTTATAAATACTAGTCAAGACAAAATTAACTGATGTAGTAACTCAAGTTATACTAAGAGGATGTTTTAAGAGTATTTTTGTTCAGTAGCAAAATATTTTAGTTCTCCCTAAATCCCCATTAAAAAAAGGGAATTTGATTCTGCTACCCCTTTTTTGAAGCACGACTAGGGGAGATATAGAAGTACTTAAAATCACAGCTAATCAGTTTATTTTTCAAACAACCTCTAAGTACCTATTTTTGTAGCGAATATAGGTAGGTAAATACTTAAATTTAGAGCATGAATATTAACAATATTTCTTTCTAAACAGAACACATACATCACAAATTAACCTTAATTTCACTGCTTAAAAAATATTAGAATAGTGATACATGTTCTCAAAAGAGTGATCTTACTTAAAACGAATGTAACTTTTAATGTCTAAATTGGGTATACAAGTAATACCAATTTAAAAATAATTATGATAGATAAATAGGCTAAAAACCTTATATAGTAAGTTTTATTAGAATCAATAATGTAAATTTGGAAATGGTATACAAACTGGTTATTTTACTTTTAGTAAAGCAATTTAACTGGAATTGATAAGTAATCTTTTTTACTATATTCCTAGCAATTATATTTAACTTATGAAAATTCCGCATGACTGCATTGCTTACCTTACAACTACAAGATAATTCCTTTTCATCAGTGATTTAGAATTTTCATAATATGGTTATATAGCAACTAAACTAGTTGACGCTTGAAAAATATGAAGTTAGTTGAACCATAATCACAGTAGTAATTAAATTCAAGTTATTTAAAGAATAAGTTTTTCTAAAAACAGGTATAGCAATCCGATTTGATTTCTGAATTACTCGTAGAGGCAGGCAACAGGCAATAGGCAATAGGCAATAGGGAAAGCTGATAGTCATGCTTAAGGTCAAAATGTACGGAGTTTTTTCAAAAATCAAATAGGAGTCCTATATGTTTTTAATCTAGTAGAGCGATCGCGGAAATAAACATACCATTTAAAATGACGCCTAAGACACCAAGAAAAATACATTACACCTTAAAAGGGCTAGTCTTTAATCGTAACTGTTGCATTGATTTACACCCAGAGCTACATTAGCCAGTAATTCATCTGCAAGATCCAGAAGTTGGGATATGCGTTCATCACTAAGCCGATAGTATACAAAACGCCCTTGCTGTTGACGGACAACCAAATCACAACAGCGCAAACACCCAAGGTGATTGGATACATTAGACTGACTGAGTCCTGTAACTTCAACAATCTCGTTAACAGTCAGTGATCCAGAACGCAATGCATTCAGAATAGACATACGCGAGTGATCAGAAAATCCCCGAAACAGTTTGACTTTCAGATCATTTGCTTGAGTTTTGGTAATTTTTGTTTTAGCTATCATTAAATGTCTCAAAAAGTTTTACTATAGATACATATCAGGTTTCACTGATATGTTGTCTTGGTTGAGCAAGGATAGCGATCGCCATCTTTGCCAATTATCAATGATTTCATGAAATAAAGGAGAGGGTAAAGCTATGGCAACCGTAAGCCAAGTAAAATGCGCCTGTGGTTCTTGCCTGTGCGTTGTTTCTATTGAGGATGCCATTATGAAAGATGGTAAGCCTTACTGCTGTGAAGCTTGTGCAAATAGCCATCAAAGTGGTGAAGTCTGCACACAATGTCAATCTGTTTGTGGCTGTGCATCATAAAATAGACTTCTTACACGAATAGGAATATAGCAGTTCTCGATTGTGTCCAATACGTACCCCACCCCTTAATCCCCTAAGCGCTTGCGGGACTACGGTGTACACACAAGTCGAATTACCCCCCTTAATCCCCCTTGCAAAGGCTACGGTGTACACACAAGTCAAAATTTTTCATGTTGAAACTGTATCCCGCCTAGAACTAAAGTTCCAGGCTCATAGCGAAAGTCCACTCAAGTGGACTGGAACAAACTTTTTTTTGAGTCCTCTGAAGAGGACTTACGCTATGAGACTCGGAATTTATTCCGAGGCGGTACTGTTCCCTCCCCTTTGCAAGGGGAGGGTTAGGGAGGGGTAATTCGAGAACTGGTAGCAATTCGATAACTTGTGTGTACACCATAGGTTTTCGGTAGATCTCGTAAATTTACGGTCTCTACATATCCGTTTATTCATTTCTGTTTTAAGGCAGCACAACTGTAAATTTAAAACATCCAAGCTACAATATTAGCGCTTCTTTTTTTTCTTACTTTTTGCTTTACCTTGTGAAGTTGCAAAACCACCGAAACCTTTACTTGATGGCTGCTCAACAGATTCAGTAACTACAGTATTATCAAGTTCAGATTTGAACTGATTTACTTCTGTTTCACGATTATTTGTATCATTCTTTTGCTTCTGTCCCTCAAGTTTATGTTCTACTTTTTGTAGTTTTTCTACATCAGTGTTCACATCTTCAATTAATTGGATATCATCTGAAATTATATCTAGATTTTTTTCTGATTCCTCAGTATTAACTGTTTCAGATTGTTTTTCATTAACAGCAATATCTTGTGTTTGATGTGTTTGAGAAATATTTTCGGTTTGCGTTACATCATCAGTAGAAGTATCCTCAATTTGAAATTCTTCGCTAACAGCAATATTTTCGGTTTGCGTTACATCATCAACAGAAGTATCTTCAATTTGCGATTCTTCACTAATGGCAATATTTTCGGTTTGAGAAATATTTTCGGTTTGCGTTAAATCATCAGCAGAAGTATCTTCAATTTGAAATTCTTCGCTAACAGCAATATTTTCGGTTTGAGAAGTATTTTCAGTTTGCATTAAATCATCAGCAGAAGTATCCTCAATTTGCGATTCTTCGCTAACAGCAATATTTTCGGTTTGAGAAGTATTTTCAGTTTGCATTAAATCATCAGCAGAAGTATCCTCAATTTGCGATTCTTCGCTAACAGCAATATTTTCGGTTTGCGTTAAATCATCAGTAGACAAATTATCTATTTGAGATACTCCATCTAAACCAATATCTGTAAATACCACTATTTCATCTGAATTAATACCTAAAATTTTACACACATCATCCCAACTACCTGTTATCTCATCAGGTACACTTTGTCCTACAAAAGCACTTTTAATTATTGTTGCGGATTCTACTGCTTGTAATTCAATCAATGAAGCAACAAGAAAACCATTAAGTTCTTGAGGATTTTGAGCAAATAATTTCAATTGTTGAGTAAGTACAGTAATACATTTTTGACGTGCATGGGGATGCTGCTTGCAGATTTCTTCTAAACAATGGATAGCAGTAATACGCGGAAAAATTCCGTGGGATTCATCAGCTAAATAAGCTTGTAATCTGGGGATAGCAATTTCACCAAACATCCCATAAGCTTTAGGCATTTCTTCGTTTACCCAATCGCTATCTTCTAGCTCATGAAATAGCTGCATCAATGGTTCTATTGCTACTTCTGCGCGTAATTGTCCTAATGCACGCCACGCGTGGATTTGTCCCCAAACCTCTAAACTTCCAGAATTTACACCATTCAATCTTTTATCAACTGCCATCCTGATTAATTCAGGGATATGTTCTGTATCCAAACCTAATTCTGCGATATAGTTATACTCGTTTGTAATTTTATGGTAATCACTCAAAGTTAGTAGTTTTTCTACAGGTGGTTGATAAATGGTGCGATTCTTCATCTGAAACAGTTTTACTCAACAATCAAATAACCGACTATAGCAGAAATTTACCTTTAGAGGCTATCTATAAAGTAAATCTTAAGTAGAGTGCGTGATAGCGAAGCCATAACCCACTATGTTATCGAGTGGTGCGTTAGCTGATATCTTGCACCTACCCCATATACCACCATGCATAACACAAGTCCGTTGAAACTGACTAAAACACTCCCTTAGTCAGATAAATCTGACTTTAGCTATTAGCTAAAAAAATTATTTTTTGGCGGTATTAAAATCTGGTGCAAGATCTGAATCAATACTGCTCGGATAAGACAAATCTATTGACATTTAAACCCACCAGAGACGCGATATATTGCGTCTGGTACAACCCCAAAATTATACGGTTTGGGAGATGCTGATATTTTTTGTGTTTCCCCAATGGGTAACTTCTGATTATTTAGAAATCAAAGCAAATTTACTTGCAGGATATCGATCGCACAGAGAATTAAGTATTGAGATTGAAACACAATTACCATTATTTATTGCAGCCCGATGTATTCTTGCTGTTTTATGGTTTGTATTTTTAATTTTTAATTGTTCAAACCTTCCCTAAGTATGACTATTAATCTTTCCTTCTGATAGATGATCTAGCTAAGATTAAACCCCTAATATCTTTGGTGAATCAGGGAAATTCTTGCTTGGGTAGTTGGGAGAATATAGGTTATGCGCTGGGAATTCGGTCGTAGAAGTACTAACGTTGAAGATAGACGTGGAAGTCGAGTTTCTGCACCTGTGGTGGGGGGTGGAATTGGAGCTGTGGTTTTGGCGGTGATTGTTGCGTTATTGGGAGGCGACCCCAGTATCATATTTGATCAAACACAAACACCGAGCGATCGCTCTTCTCAAACACAACGTCCCGCAACGGAAGATCAGGCGGCTGATTTTGTTTCGGTTGTTCTAGCTGATACAGAAGATACCTGGAGTAAATTGTTTCAGCAAAGTGGAAAGACTTATGTAGAGCCGAAGTTAGTGCTTTTTTCAGATGCAGTCAAATCTGCTTGTGGTTTCGCGCGATCGGCAGTTGGCCCCTTCTATTGTCCCGCCGATCAAAACCTTTACATTGATCTTAGCTTTTATCAAGACTTAAAAAATAAATATCAAGCACCAGGTGATTTTGCTCAAGCTTATGTGATTGCTCACGAAGTCGGACATCATGTCCAGAATCTCATGGGTATTTCCAGTCGCGTCAGTAGATTACAGCGTCAAACTAATGAAGTAGAAGCCAATCAACTTTCAGTACGACAGGAATTACAAGCCGACTGTTTTGCTGGTGTTTGGGCGTATCATGCTGATCAATCACGACAAATTCTCGAAGCTGGCGATGTCGAAGAAGCACTAAATGCTGCAAGCGCCATCGGAGACGATCGCTTGCAAAGTCAGTCAAAAGGATATGTTGTTCCAGAGTCTTTTACTCATGGTAGTTCAGCCCAGCGAGTGCGGTGGTTCAAACGGGGTATTCAGACAGGTAATCCAGCACAATGTGATACTTTTGCAGTTTCAAATCTCTAGAATTTGAAAAAACCCGCCTGCGATTTCAATCCCAGTCTCATAGCTAAAGTCTGAACTTGATGAACTAAGTACCTAAACAGAATTAATTACACATCTTGTTTCTAAGAGTGCCTATTGCCTATTGCCTGTCTCCACGAATGAATTTAATTTTGTGCGACTACTTATCTTATCGTAGGGGCATTCCGGCCGTACTCTATGAGAAGCCGCGATCGCGTCTACATGAACGTTGATCACAAAAATTATCTGATCTATAGAAAATATTTAAGCATTTGGTTAGAAATACTCTAACGTTTCTTATGAAAACTTTGTGATCTATAGAAAACATTCAAGTATTTGTTAGAAATGCTTTAACGTTTCTTATGATGACTTTGTGATCTATAAAAAACGTTTAAGTATTTATTAGAAAAACTTTAATATTTTTTATGAAAACTTGGAAACTTATAAAAATCATTAAAGTTTTTATTAAAAAGCTTTAATGTTTATTATGAATGAGACAATATTTACATAAATGTGAAAGCAAACGCAAATAACAATTAAATTTATAGTAGTTCTCGGTTGTGTCCAATACGTACCCCACCCCGTAAGCGGCTACGGTGTACACACAAGTCAAAATTTTTCATGTTGAAACTGTATCCCGCCTAGAACTAAAGTTCCAGGCTCATAGCGCAAGTCCACTCAAGTGGA
>NZ_JCACKS010000237.1:0-37398 GCF_059505505.1 Pelatocladus sp.
GAGTACAGAAGCCCACGCTGTACCGTAAGGTCAGCGTTGGGTAGTTCACTTACTTATTGCCCAATGACAAATGACTAACAACTAACCAATTACTACCAACAACCTTTTTGGTGCTATACAATAATTCATAAGTAACTGTAAAGCTAACTCTAGTAAGCAATCTCTAGATAAAAAACTTGTTGTAGTAAATTACCAGTAGAGCAAGCAGCCGTGTCAGTCGAAACCAAACAGAAGCCTTCAACTTCCAGAAAACTAGCGCCTCAATATCGCGTTTTGCTCCATAACGACGACTACAACACTATGGAGTATGTAGTGCAGGTTCTATTAACTACGGTACCCAGCCTTACTCAACCACAGGCTGTTAGCATCATGATGGAGGCCCATAGCAATGGTCTTGCTTTAGTCATTACTTGTGCTCAGGAGCCTGCTGAGTTTTATTGTGAGACTTTAAAAAATCATGGGTTGGTTAGTACAATTGAACCAGAAGAATAAATCAGTGAATAGTTATCAGCGATCGCTGTGATCACTCCCAAATTTTAAAACCAAGTTGGTCTATAAGTGAGAACATTATTGATAAACTAGCTGAAATTCTTAAAAGTCTAGCCAATTTGGTATGAAAATAAACCTTGCTTTTTTAGCCCAGCATTCTGTATTCATCAGGCTGGGTTGTTTTCTTGTGGTTTTATTAGTGCTGTGGTTGCCTTTTGCCATACCAATATATTTATTAGTATCTGATGCTAACTTAGTAAGTATTTTAACAATGGTACTACTGTATGTAGAATTTATTTTTCTACTCAGAATATGGGGCAACCAAGTTTACAAGCAACCTCAGATTTTACAGCACTACGGTTTACAGTTTACGCGATTAAACGGAGTAGATTTACTACAGGGTTTAGCTATAGGATTAATTAGCATTTTGATTTTATTTGGTTTAGAAGGGTTGTTAGGATTTTTGGTGTGGCAACAACCCAAAAGTTTTTTATTAAAAGTAGTATTAGAAGGTTCTCTTACAGGTTTGGGTATTGGGTTTGTCGAAGAATTGTTATTTCGAGGCTGGTTATTAGATGAATTGCAGCGAGATTATTCTCCCCCTGTAGCACTTTGGACAAGTGCAATAATTTATGGGGTATCGCATTTTATTAAGCCTTTGGAAGCGATTATTCACACATTGCCACAACTTCCGGCTCTGGTGCTGCTGGGATTGACGCAGGTATGGGGAAAGCGCTGGCGACGGGGGCGTTTGGGATTACCTATTGGTTTACATGGGGGTATAGTTTGGGGTTATTATATCATTAATATTGGCGGATTAATTGAATATACGAATCGGGTTCCTGATTGGGTGACTGGGGTAAATAAAAATCCTTTGATGGGAGTCATGGGGTTAGTATTAATGGGTGTATTGGCATTTTGGATGAAGGGAAAAGCATCCACAGTTGACATAGATGGATCTAAAAATGCAAAATTCAATATCAAAAATTGAAATATTGAAATATTGACCGAATAAGGCAAAAGTAAAAAGTTAAAAGGCAAAAGAAAGAAGAATAAAATCGGTCTTGAGCCGCCTGAATTTATTCATGAAAAAGAAGATAAAGATTTGTTGCTCTACAAGAAGCCGCTCCGCGTCTACGAGACACGTAGTGCAAGAAACAAGTTAAAAGTTAAAAGGCAAAAGTAAAAAGAAATATTGAATTCATCTTTATTTTTACTTTTTACTTGGTTCTTTTTACTTTTTAAGTAATTACTGACTCTTTAAGGGATTGCGAATATAACCATATTTGTCACCAACCTGTACCCAGGCTAGCCCTTCGTAAAAGCCTCCAGCATCCTCAAATTGTGGTTGAATAACGAAATTACCATTTTTGTTAATATAGCCCCACCTGTTACCAACCTTTACTAAAGCTAGTTCTTCAAAAAAGTTGTAAGCATCAGTAAATTGTGGCTGGATAACTATTGTTCCACTTTTGTTGATATAACCCCATTTGCCATTAATCTTTACCCCTGCTAATCCTTCAGAGAATTTATAACCATGATCAAATTGCAGTTCTATTACTACGTTGCCTCTGTTGTCAATATATCCCCACTTGCCGTTATTCTTCACTGCTGCTAGCCCATCGGAGAAGTTAAAACGGTTATCAAATTGTGGTTTAATGACGACTTTACCACTCTTATCAATATAGCCACTCTTTCCGTTTACCTTTATCCACGCTAGCCCTTCATAAAAGTCACCACCGTAATCAAATTGTGGCTGAATGACAACGTTACCACTTTTGTTTACATAGCCTACTTTATCACTAATCCTAACTGCTGCTAGTCCTTCAGAAAAGTCGCTAGAGTTCGCAAATTTTCGCTTGCCAAATAAGTGTCAGCAAACCCACCACTTCCCAGTTGTTGGACTATCTGGTAGTGATTACACAGGATTGTTCCATTGACCAGCATAAGGTTGAACCAGTAGATCTAAACACTAATCTCATTGTGTTAATCAACATCAATGCTCAACCTTTTAATTACTGGAAAAATAATATTTTAGTTACTTTTGTTTACGAAGCAACTTCAGCCATTGTCCCTACCAAACAAGCCCGATCTAAATTTATTCCATTTAAATTCGCCCCTTCTAACTCTGCACACAGTAAATTTGCACTTGTCAAGTTTGCTCCTGACAGATTAGCTTCTCTCATATCTGCTTCTTCTAAATTTGCTTCACTCAACAACGCCCCTTGCAAATCTGCACGGCTTAAATCTGCGCCTTTGAGATTCGCCCCCGTCAGGTTAGCTCCTCGTAAATCAGCACCCCGTAAGTCAACCCCTTGTAAGTTGACGTTCATCAAATTTGCACCACTCAAGAAAGCACCAGCAAAAGACACTTCACTCAGTTTCGCCCCCATTAAATTAGCACCACGTAAATTGCTACCCCTTAAGTCAGCACCTGTCAAATCTGCTTGCATCAAGTTCGCGCCCAGCAAATTTGCCCGCAAATCAGTTGCTTGTAGGTTTGCTCCCATCAAATTAGCACCTTCCAAATGACCACCTTCAAGTTTAGAAGCAGTGAAATTTGTACCCACAAGAGTAGCACCAGCAAAATTAATGCGGTTTAAATCCAAATTTGATAAATCCTCATCTTCTAAATTAGCTCCTGCTAAATGCTTAATTTTTCCTGATTTAATAGCTTCTATATTCATAAAATCTATAAAAAATCTCTTTGTGATTTACCCTAGCGGGAAGCCGCTAGCGCGTCTAAGTGTCCTACTCTAGGGGGAAACTGCTAAAACGTTTATGTGGTTAGTTAAAACATTATTTAATAACTAACCGACAAAAAACACTAACCAAAAAAAGCACTTATTGGATACGGAAATTTTGATTTATTTCGACACTAGTTTTGGTTTCACTATCGAGTCGAGAATCTAACAACCACATACCAACGCTGAGTTTGGGTGTAATTGTAGGTAACTCTAGTCCTTGTTGTAAACCCATGACTAATAGTATCAAGGTATCTATCAATTTTGGATCAAAGCGTCGTGATTGTTGTCTGCATTCTTCTAAAGCTTGATTAATGATTTCTTCACGACTCAACTGAGATGATTGTTTTTGATGCACTCGCCACTGAAATTCCACAATGAGTGCCAAAATTCTCGATTCTAGAGGAATTTCATCACCAGCTAATCCCGCAGGTTCACCACTTCCATCCCAATACTCGGTTTGGTGAGTAATAATTTGTGCTATGGCTCGTAGTCGTGGCATAGTTCGCAGTACCTGCGCTCCTGGTACAAGAGGACAAGTTAAAGGACAACTGGGTGCATCTTCTTGGTAATAAGTAGTACTACTGGGAGTTAGTACGCTTTCTACTCTTTGCAATGGATCTAAACGGTGTAGTAATCCAGCTAGGCGCAATCTTTTGATCTGCCATGCGGGCAAATCTAAAAGTTGTCCCATTGTTTCTACCAGCGTCACAACTTCTGCTGCTGCCATGGGATTGGTAATATCAGCAGCATCTATGATTTGCGCCATCCGCAAAAATGCCTGGATTTCATTGGAAATTAAGTTACTATCTAGGGCTTGGTGGCGTATGTTGGTAGGAACAGAGATGTTTTCTTGTCCGGTTTGGAGGTAATCAACTACACGGGAAACTACCGCACTCAATTCTTCTGATGTAGCCAAGCTAGGCTGAATCGCTTCTTTATAGACAGTGAGTTGTGCTGCTAATTCTGGGTTGTAGCGTTGAATGTGAGCGATCGCCAATGCGGCTGTTTCTTTGACTAATTCTGGTTCAAATGTCCACAAGCCGTAAAATTTTCGTTCTAAGTCCGACGCAGGCAATCCAGAAGCACCATAATCAGCCTCTGATAATTCTTGACAAATTACCATTGCTGTGTATTTTGGTGATAGGATAATCAAGTGCCATTCCTGAGCTACTGGATCGGCTGGATCTAAAGCAACTAGATCAACATTAGGTAATTGACTTGTAGGATGTTCTGCCCAGCCAGTATCCGGGGCTGCCATTATGGCTACGTGACCGGATTTTTTGGCGATATCTGCATATCTTTGTGCTTCTTGAAGATACCATTTCCCCTGTTCAAAGGCGGTAATTACCAAGGGTGAGGTGACATCATTTAATATGTGATCTTCTAGGGCATGACACAGAGCGACTAGGGTGTTTTTATAGTACACTCCGAATCTAATTGGTCTTTTGCTATGGCGATGAGCTATTTCCAGTTGTTGGAGTATTGAACCTTGTAACATGAGGTTTGATTAAACGAACCGCAAAGGGTGCTGAACGGCAGAGGGTGAAATCAGGGCTTATGACACTTTAGTTTACTGTCTGAGACTAAATTATGCTATCTACTTAGAGTGCTAATATTCGTCAAAACTCCCCCTCTACCTGATTTCACCCTTCTCCTCCGCTCTAAAAGCAATGGGATATTTTTTTACTTGGAAGTTCCTAAACACCCACCAATTGTTTTGGTTTTGGCTCAATGGGTGCAGAAAGTGCTTCTTCTAGTTCACCACAACCCAGTTTTTCCTCTAATATTTTCATGACTTCGCGTCCAAAGTCATTGGGATTTTGTCGCCAAGCTTGCAAGCAAACTTCGCCAAAGAACGAACCAAGGGGTTCTGGGTTCCACAGCATCTTTTGGACAGTCCAAGGTGTGATGTTCATCGGATCATACCCTGGTTTGAGAATATTTTCTTTGAAAGCATATTCTTCGAGGTGAGTGTGGGGTTGTAGTCCAATAAAAAAGATCGCAGGTTCGACTTTATCTACCCCAAAAATCCGTTCCAGTTCGCGGTGATAGGCGATGGTTTGGCGAATTGTTTCCGGACGTTCATCAATCACATTAAAAGAATAATTGACGGAAACTAAATCGTTAAACCCAGCTGCTTTTAAATCCCGACAGTTTTGCAAAACATTACGGAGATTGTAGCCCATCCGCATTTTCCGCACTAATTCTTGAGAACCACTGGTGATACCAATTTCAAAATAGTTCATCCCAGTTTTCACCATCAGATCACACAATTGGGGAGTGAGATTATCAGCCCGGATGTATGCTGCCCAGTGAATGTCTTCCATTCCAGAATCGACGATTTTTTGTAAAAGTTCAACAGCATCAGCAATAAATTTACGGGCTGGGATAAATTGGGCGTCAGTAAACCAGAAATTGCGAACACCGCGATCGTATAACTGTCGCATTTCAGCAACAACTTCATCGGCGGGGTTAATGCGTACCTGTTTACCTTCCACAACGGTGTAAATACAATAGCAGCAGTTGTGAGGACAACCACGTTTGGTTTGGACACCGATGTAAAAGTCTCCGTCTTGGAGGTAATATTTAAATTCTGGCCAGATGGTTTCGATGTAGTCGTAGTTACAAGCAGTTTTCTCTAATGGTGTGGGTTGTTCATGAATGAGGCGATCGCGTGGTTGATCTTCTCCAACCACATAGCATCTTTCATCCCGAAATTCTTGTCCGCTAAGTAGTTTTGTCAGCAAAGTTTCCCCTTCACCTACAGAGACAATAGTCTGGTTTGGTAAGCTTTTACCTAGCTGTTCGTAAAAGACGCTGACAGCACCACCACCAACAATTACACGAGCATTCGGCTGATAACGTTGAGCGCGTTTGATACCCCGCTTCAGTAATCCTAGATTCCGCCACAGTTCGCCGTAGTATCCCGATGCTATCCGCAGCAAACCAAAGGCTCCCTGTAGCTTGAGAAATGGATTGCGAGAGTAGAAAAACTCAAAGGTATACTGCAATGGATTACCACCACGTCCACCTACTGGCGCATAAATTTGGATATCCCGCCACGAGAACACTAACAGTGTCGGCTGAAATTCATCGATACAGCCATCTAGAGCTTTAGCATAATCCAAAGGTGGTACTGTTCCTAAATCAAAGATACGCTGTTCAATGTTAGGAAATTGCTTGTGGACATGATCGCTAAGGTATACAACCCCAATAGGAAAGATGGGGTTACACGGAAGGCGAACATAGAGAATTTTATTGAATGTTTGAGCTTCCATCTTGCCGTTTTTCTGGGGTAAAAGAGCAAACTTTGATTCTGTAGTCGCTGGTTTTGGTTTTAGTGTTTGTATCAAAATCGTCCTTGACATTCTTGATATTAATGACGATTACTGATTTTCATGGCTTGGTTTAAGTGATGATGAAAATAGCCAATGTTGCCCTGTATCACAAATGCATAGCATGGATAACATTTTATGAAATTAGTATATCTATAGCTTTACAATAACATCGACTTCACTCTATAAGCGAGCATCTGCACTGCTTAGTCTGAAAAGAAAAAATAAAAACTAGCTCTTAAGGTTAATGAAAGCAACTAAACTATTCCTTATGAAATGGGATCACGAAATAAACAAGAGCAAAAAAGCTGTTTCTTTTGGTCTAAGGGAACTCCAAAAAATAAATTATCCAATTTTTACCGAAGGCGATTTCTTCGTCTGTTGATCTCCAAGTCGTCTCTGGTACAACGGGATGTTTTTTTATTTGGAAGTTCCCAATCCTTCGTTCGTAAGAGTTGGCTCTAATTGACTTCCCTCTAAAGTATTGATGAATTGTTCACACTTAATATATAATTGCAAAAAAGGCATAAAATTTTACGAAAAATTCATAACTAAAAATTTGTATTTCTTTAGGTAGAAAATAATTTAGAAAACTTCAGTTGGTAGTCGGAGTTACAGCAACTGGGGATCAATCAGTGTTAGTTTTTATATGTAAGATAAAATTGTGGCGTAAAGCTCCTCAGCAGTTATGGCTCAAATATTAGATCCTCTACCACCGGAGCAATCAGGAAAGATTCTCTGCTGTTACGTAAATGCCACGAGCAAAATACAGGTGGCTCGCATCTCGAACATTCCTAACTGGTACTTTGAAAGGGTTGTTTTTCCTGGACAGAGGCTAGCGTTTGAAGCCCCCATTGAAGCTCAACTTGAGATTCATACGGGTATGATGGCAAGTGCTATTTTATCGGATAAAATTCCGTGCGATCGCCTTGCACTTAACGAACCTAGTAGTTACGAATTGCCAAACTCAGAACAAGCAAATGACTCTATCAATAAAAAACCGATAGTACAGTCTATTAAGACAAAAACAGAAGATACAACAAAACCTTTAACAATATCTGGTTTCGCATCCGTTGATTAAAAAAATTTGTTTAATTTCTTTGAGGGTTGCACAATTTAGCAGCCCTTTTTTATTTTTGGTCATTTGTCATTGGTTAGCAGTTAGTTAATTTTTCTCCCTTGTCCCCCTTGTCCCCAATCCCTGCTCTCAATCCCCGATCCCCATCTACAATCATTAATTATGGATCTACCTTCATTTTTGTGGTTGTGGAAAATAGCGGCGTGGGCGATGGGTTTGTCACTAGTAGCCTATGTAATTTTGGCGATCATGGGTATGCGGATGTTTCGTGCTAGAACTTTGCAGCAAAGAGAATCAGGCTGGTTGCGCTTTCTCCACTATAAAATCGGTATATGTCTGGTGAGTTTGGTATTATTATTGCTACTTATTGGCATTGTTGGTACTTACGGTCACTTTGGTTCTTTAGGACACTCACAGCACCTCTGGGCTGGATTAACGACTGTGATGTTAGTTTTACTATCAGCCGGAAGTGCTACACAAATTCGTGTTGGACATCCTTGGGCTAGACGGATTCATATCGGTGCTAACATTGCTATATTCTTTGCTTTTGCTTGGGTATCGTTAACTGGTTGGAGTGTAGTGCAGAAGTATTTACCTTGAGAGCAAAACAGTTATGCGATCGCTTTAATTTAAAGACTTTTAAATTAGATAAAATCAAACTAAATCTTGGCAACAAGCCAGACAGAGATGATTATGAGCCAAGCTATTGAAGGAGTACGCTGGACAATTTATGATCTGGAAGTTCTACCTCAAAATGAGTGGACGCGCTATGAAATCATTGACGGAGAACTTTTCATGACTCGCTCTCCTCATCGTCGCCATCAACAAGTTTGTGTTAAAGTTGCTCGACAACTTGATGTTTGGTCAGATGCGAGTGGTTTAGGAGAAACAGTTGTTGCTCCTGGTTTAATTTTTTCTGAAGCGGATAGTGTCATACCAGATGTGGTTTGGGTAAGTCGAGAAAGACTAGCTCAAATTGAAGATGAGGCGGGACATTTGATCGGCGCACCAGAGTTGATAATAGAGGTTTTATCTCCTGGTAAACAAAACGAACTGCGAGATAAGGAAGCGAAACTGAAACTTTATTCAGTTCAAGGTGTGCGGGAGTATTGGATTGTTGATCGCTTCACCAAACATGTAGAAGTTTATCGACGAGAAAAAGCGCGATTAATTTTAGTTGCAACTTTGTTAGGTGATGATGAAATAACTTCGCCACTTTTACCCGGTTTTTGTTGTTCTATTCTTTGCTTTTTTCCTGAATAGTGGCAAGATAAAGAACATTTATTTAGCACACCATACAAGGGTTTGTTTCTCAGTATACTTAGTAAAATTCAAGTACGATTCCTATATGCTTAAATAGATGCTATTATTTGCATCAGTTTAAGCATCAAAATAGTTATGAAAAATCAGACTATCCGCACGACAATCACTCTACCTGCGGAGCTTTTAGCGGCAGCTGACAAGGTAGTTAGCCAAGGAAAAGCTAAGAATCGCAATGAATTTGTAGCACAGGCGCTTCTACACGAGCTTAAAGCACTCAAACGAGCAGAAATTGATGCAGCACTGGTTGAAATGGCACAAGATCCAGAATATCAAGCTCAAGTACTACAGATGGAGGCTGAGTTTGCCGTAGCGAGTTGGGAAGCTTTGCAATTGGAAGAATCTCCAGCATGAAGCGGGGAGAAGTGTATGACGCTCGACTTGAACCTATTGAAGGTTCTGAACAAGGGGGAACTCGTCCCGTTATCATCGTTAGTCGAGATGCAATTAATGCTTATAGTCCAGTAGTTTTGGCTGTTCCCTGTACTACTTCTCAAACTGGTAAACGACTTTATCCCACTCAGGTGTTAATTCAATCCCCAGACGGTGGATTAACCAACGACTCTATTGCTATGGCAGATCAGGTACGGGTATTATCAAAAACTCGCTTTTTGCATATACGTGGGATGCTTAGTGATGAAGCAATGATTCTATTAAATCAAGCTTTATTAATTGCGTTAGATTTACCAGGTCAAACTTGAACAAGCTACTCCTGATCGCTGTGTTAACGAAAAAATACAACGAGCGTCGCATTTAGTCCTGACGGTAAGCAACTCGCCAGTGGCAGTTATGAAAGGTCTAACCGAGGCACAATGGGTAAGATATGAAGCGCTCTTTGCTTAATCATAGCTATTACTACATGTGATAAATAACACAACGAACTTATAAAAGTATGACTCCTCCTACACCCCTAAACCCTTACACCCTCACACCCATTTTCTAGCTAGTATATAGTTGAAAGTTAAGAATTGTAATGAGCCGTGACAGCAAACTCAGTTAATACTTCGCCTGCAATTTTTCGCCTATCTCCTCTAATTCGGATTACCCTTTTAAGCTTATATCTAGCGCTAACCCTACCTTTACCTTTTTTAGCTGAAGTCACAAATGCGCCCATTCCACCGACCTTATTTTGGCTAGGAATTAGCATTGGTTTTATTGGCTTGTATGCAGTCTTAACGGAACGTGTAATTTTAGATGACCAAGGGATTCAGGTAACTTATCCAAATTGGGTTCCAGGTTTTTTTCGTAAAGGTTGGTCGTTACCTTGGTCGGAGGTAAAACAGTTAAAACCCCGCACTACTGGACAGGGAGGACTAGTTTACTATTTTCTCAGTAAAGACGGCAAAGCTTATTTATTGCCCATGCGTGTGGCGGGTTTTGCTCAGATGGTAAAACTGGTACAACAAAAAACAGGTATAGATACCACTGATGTTTATCCTTTAGCCCAGCCATGGATGTATTTGATTTTATTTGGCTTTACCTTATTGCTTTTATTGGTTGATGGTTGGACAATTGCTACCGCCATAACGCAAGGTAATTTCGGTTAAATTTTGATGTACAGAATAATTTATAAGCTAGTAATGAGTTAAGTATCATAAATTATGAATGTTGAAGATCATATTTTTCATAATTCATAATTCATAATTCATCATTCATAATTAACTAAAGGTTCAAATTGGAAACTTTGCCAAAAGCAAAACTCAGATTAGAAAAAGTTAATTTATACACAACTTTACAAGGTCAACAGCAAGGATACCCAATTTTACAGGATATTTCTTTTGAAGTATTTGAGGGCGATCGCATTGCTATTGTTGGTCCATCTGGTGCTGGAAAAAGTTATTTATTACACCTTCTCAACCGTTTGAGTGAACCAAGTAGTGGCAAAATATATTTAAATAATCAGGAATACCGTCAAATACCAGTTTTACAGCTACGTGCTTGTATCACACTTGTTCTCCAAGAGTCTAAGCTGCTAGCAATGACTGTCAAAGATGCTTTGGCATATCCTTTGGTTTTGCGTGGTTTGCCTAAACAGACTATTCAGCAAAGAGTCAGTAACTCGATTGAACAGCTGCACATACCCGATGACTGGCTAGGAAAAACGGAAGTGCAACTTTCTTTAGGACAGCGCCAATTAATCGCGATCGCACGAGCATTAATCATTCAACCACAAATTTTATTATTAGATGAACCTACTTCTGCTTTAGATGTAGGTACTGCTTCCCGTGTGATGACAATTCTTACTCAATTAGCCCAAAGTCGTCAAACTACAGTTTTAATGGTAAATCACCAGCTAGAAATGGCTGAAATTTTTTGCGATCGGCTGTTGTACTTACAACAAGGACGGCTAATGGCAAATCAAAGTGCTACTGATATAGACTGGGCTAAATTACGAGAAAGCTTGGTACAGGCACAAACACAAACTACTGAAGAATGGGGTTAGCTATTTGTTAGTTAGTAAATAGTTCTTAGTAGTAAATACTTAAGAAGTAATAACTAATAACTAACAACTAACAAGTATTACCTCTAACTACTGATTGTTGAATGTTGATTATTGAATTTTTCTGCCGTTAACTTTGTCAGTGATTGTGGCAAATTGATATTCAAAATCTCCATATTAAACCTATATCCTACGTTACGGATGGTTTGAATTAAGCTAGGTTGTCGCGGATCAAGTTCTACTTTTTTCCGCAGTGATAAAACGTGAGTATCAATGGTACGAGGATTATCGATCGCATCAGGCCAAGCACGTCGCAGCAATTCTGACCTACTTAAAGGTACTCCTCCTGCTTGTGCTAAAACATATAACAAACTAAATTCCTGCGGTGTTAAATCTATAAATTCTCCTTGAAAACGGACACGGCGTTGCACTAAATCAATTTGCAAACTCCCATAATCCAAATAAGCTGGGGCTACAGGTGTACGGTTGCGGCGTATTAGCGCCTCTACCCGTGCTAAAAATTCCTGCATTCCAAATGGCTTAGTCAGGTAATCATCCGCCCCCGCTTTCAAGCCAGCAACTATATCAGCTTCATTACTGCGCGCAGATAGCATTAAAATCAATGGTTGCTGCTGACGATGCAACCATCGGCAAAACTCAATGCCATCTCCATCAGGCAAATCCGCATCTAAAATGACTAGTGTTGGATGGTGAGTTAAAAAAACTTCCCTAGCCTGATAAATACTTGCAGCTTGATGCACTCGATATTCCAGCTGTTGCAAGTGCCAGCCAAGCAACGATCTCAGATGGGGATTTCCCTCTACGATTTCAATACAAACCGAACCCACGGTGGCAAGACCCCTTAGCGTGCATGACTTTCAAAGTAACAAAGCCTATGTCTTAGGTTTTGTAACCCTTGCTACTTCAATTACTAATAATTTTTAATTTACTCATGCACAGTGTGGCAATAAATTTCATCAAAAGCCTTATCCAGAAACGAATTGGCAACATTATTAAATTTTTGTTATAATTACTAAATATTTTTTTAGTTAAGTATTCCGTTCCAAATATAGGGTGTTATTTACCAAAAAAGCAATTGTGCTAACTTGTTTATAACCAATGACATATCCCATCTATTTAATTAAAACAGATGCTACCAGGCACAAACAACCACCAATTGCGTCAACAAATATGAAGACGATGTTGTTGTGAGAGCAAAATATAACAATAACTTACCAACACATCAAAATCATGTTTTTCTGGAATAGGATCAGTTTAGGTTGTAACTCATGCAAGGGTACTCCCCATAGCAGAAGATAGGGATTTTAAATAGATGTCAAACTGAAATGTACTTCACATTTCAGCTTGAATAATTTACAATTCTCATTCCAAAGAGATTTTTACAGCAGTATGCTCCAAGACACACAAACCATCCGCTATTACCAAAGACTAACCGACGCCTTCGTCGAGTTATGGAATCGCGGTTATCGGACTGATGATATGCGGATGTATTTGGATGGTTATCTAGCCGCGCTGCGACATGGTAACGCCATTGAGCCATATTTGATCCATCGCTTAGAGGAGGAAGCTACCCGCTATTTATACGATGTATCGAATTTCACAATGATATTACCAGAACCAGAGCCAGATTACTACAGGTGACTTTTGACCAGTCACAAGATGATCACTCCTGATTGACGCAGACAATTATAGCACGTTGTCTATCCCCGTCAATGATGGTAGTGGTGTAAAATTTGGAGATTTTTTATTTTTTTACTTATGAATCCCCCCTGTGACGTTTTAGCTTTTCGACAGGGGGGATTTTTGGTAATTAGGGATCGGGGATCACGGTTTGGGTATTGGGGACAGCGAACGGCCGTACTAACCACTCACCACCAATCAATGACTAAGAAGCTAAAGCGACTTCTACCTTTTGCTGCAATTCACCTTTTTGATAAAGTTCAATCAAGATGTCTGAACCACCGACAAATTCCCCGTTGATATAGACTTGGGGAATTGTTGGCCAGTTGGAATATTCTTTTATTCCTTGACGAAGTTCGTTGTCGTCCAAAATATTAACAGTTTCAAAGGGAACTCCTAATGTGTTCAAAATCTGCACAACATTGTTGGAAAAACCACACATGGGCATTAATTTGGTTCCCTTCATAAAAACCAAAATTTTGTTTTCTTTGAGTAAACTGTCAATACGTTCTTGAAGTTCAGGTGTCATGATTTTTGTGTTCCTACTCTCTAGTTGTCATTGGTCATTGGTCATTGGTCATTGGTCATTGGTCATTGGTCATTGGTCATTTACTTGGAACAAATGACAAATGACTATGGACTATTACTAGCAAATGTTTCGGGAGTATACGTTTTTAGTGCTAAAGCATGGATTGCTTCGCTGGACATAGCTTGTCCTAAAGCCCTATAAATTAACTGGTGTTGCTGCACCAATCCTTTACCTGCGAACTGCGATGAAACTACTGTCACCTGGTAGTGATCACCACCACCAGTCAAGTCTTGTACTTGAACTTGGGCATCGGGCAGTTCCGCCTTGATCATTTCCTCAATCTGTTGCGGACTAATCATAAGACCTCGCGGAATGTGGGAAACTCAGTCCCTTAAGGGCTGAGAGGGAAACGACACGTGCGGTTTTAACCGCCTTAAATCCATTACACGGGAATTACTTAATTTGGTGTGCTTTTGTAATGCACTTTCAATGGGACAATTACCATTTCAAATCTCGCAACTCTGTACGCATAACGGTTTTGCCCCTAAGAGCCTTCCCTTGCGGGAGTAATGTTAGCCTAGACAATGTTATTGGTCGGTACTATCCAAAGAACACTGGCTTAACCCAATAAATCTGTTTAATCCTTTGGTTCTAGAGCAAGGAACTGGCTACGCATTCCCTGGTAGGTCTTTAACTCTTGCCAATAACGTAGTACGCAAGGTACTTAGTCTGGTCAACTATTGTCTAATTCTTAGGCGCTTTAGCCCAATGTCTTTAGACTTGGGTTGTTGACCGCGATTCCTAAATCAAACTTCTTTATATATTATTATCAACAATGAGGCTAAGACATTGCCAATCTGAGAGTTCTGGAACCTGAGTATAAATACTATTCACAAACCAAGATATATATCTGGAGTTTAGATAGACATTCAAAAATCCGCTCACCTGATGGCGGCGGTCTATTGGATGAACTTATGGTAAATATTATTTTTTAATTATTTTTTTGGCTGAGGCGAAGAAGAGGTGTTGTTTCCTCCTGTGGAGGAAGGTGCATTGACAAAACCCAACTCCAATAGTTGCTGATAAGCTTTCTTACCTAAGTCTCGTGTGGGGTTTTGACTCTTGATAATTTGAACTAGTAAAGGAACTGCTAATTCCGGTTTATTTTGCGCTCGATGTACTAATGCTAGTTGATAAGTGGCTTCATCACGCAATTGTGCAGTTTCTAGTGCCATTTTACGTTGGGAATCAGCGACTCTATTGTCAATTCCAGAAAAGCTGGAATTGAGTTCTTGATAAAAATTCGATAGCTGATTAAAAACTGATCTGGCTTCCTGAAGTTTCTTAGCAGCTGCATCATAGTTTTGGGAATTGACAGCTTGACCTGCCTCTGACATTAACCGCTTGCCACCATCAACGCTTAAAATGCTATTATTTTGGGCTGTTGGACGCAAGTTATTAGGATTATTGGGGTCAATAGGTTGTGCTTGGTTAGGGATATTTATAATCTGTGCTTGTTGAGCATGAACAGGTAACAGCAGACTGAGGGCTGTTATGACTGATAAAGAAGTGAAGCGAATTAAGGGAACATTAGCTAAAGACTTCATGGGATAAATTTATGCAACAACTCAATAAAAAAGGATAGAAACTTCGGGTATCTTAACTTTGTTTTGGACTTTAACAAAACAAAGCCACATAATAAACTGCTTACAGAAGTGGGTGAGAAGGGTAAGGAGGAACTTAGGATCTTCACTTCCTTCAAGAAGTGAGGATAAGGGACAAAGGATTATTTTTTTCAAAAATGAATTTTAACAATCCCTTTCCCCTTTACTCTTTAGCCTTTTCCCACATATTGCAAAAGGTACGATGGTCACGAGACCGAATATAGTTTCTCCGATCTAAAACGAAAATCGGTGAAATCATGTTCCCATTGCTTTTTTACAGTAGCTTAAATCACTGCTATGAACGATCGCCTAAATTCCTCTGATTATCCTCCCACAGAAATACCTGCAAGTAGCCAGGGATTTATCTTACAACGTGGTGGTGAAGAATTAATCTTAGAAAAGGTGAGCGATCGCTTCACCGTCCGTCCTCATGATGATCTCTCACCCCTAGTATTATCTCAGGCAAATTGGGGCAATTGGCGTGGTAATATTCCTACAGCACAGCTAGCCTTATTCACCGTTCCACCTTCCCAGTTAGAAGGAGCGATGTCCGTCGCGCGGGACTCTAACAATGTGGCTTTTGCTAGTCATGTTTATCAAATCAAAGATAGTCCTAGCACCAAAGTTTATCTGAGTGACCAAATCACCATTCAATTTGCTGCTTGGGTAGATAGCGCCACAATGAACGCGATCGCCACCAAATTTGGCTTAGTCCAGCAAAAATCGGTTCCTAATCTTCCCAATACTTTTGTTTTCATTGTCGGTGAACAAGCACAGGCAAACCCTATTAAAATTTCTAATCAATTAATTTCATTACCAGAAGTTGTAGTTGCTGAACCCAACATCATCACGGATCAGCAACCCCATTATCAACCTCGTGATCCCCTCTACCCGCAGCAATGGTATCTTAACCACAACGGCGGTAATCAGTTAGCAAATGCTTCTCATATTGCTGTGGAACAAGCCTGGGATATCACTCGCGGTATTCGTTCGGTTGTCGTGGCGGTGGTGGATGATTCTTTTGATTTAAATCATCCAGATTTTCAAGGTAGTGGCAAAATTGTTGCCCCTAGAGACTTAAAAGAAAACGATTTTTTACCTTTGCCAAAGGAAAAAGAAGCTAGTCACGGTACAGCTTGTGCAGGCATAATCATAGCAGAAGAAAATGGTACAGGGATTGCTGGGGTTGCCCCTGGTTGTGCTTTTATGCCAATTCGGAGTCCAGGGTTTTTAGATGATCAGTCAATCGAAGAAATTTTTAATTGGGCGATTGACAAGGGAGCCAGTATAATTTCTTGTAGTTGGGGAGCCTCGGCTGTTTACTTTCCCCTTTCCTTACGCCAACGCGCCGTTATTACCCGTGCTGCCACTCAAGGACGTAATGGCAAAGGTTGTGTAATTTTCTTTTCCGCAGGTAATGCCAACCGTCCGGTAAGCGGTACTGTGAATGAGCAAGGATGGCAAAAAGATTTGGTTAAAGGAAATACTAAGTGGCTCAGTGGTTTTGCGGTACATCCTGATGTGATTGCGATTTCTGCTTCCACGAGTTTGAATAAAAAAGCCGCTTATAGTAATTGGGGAACTAATATTTCTGTGTGTGCGCCTAGTAACAATGCTTTACCAGGAATGTGGTTTCAAGACCAAGGTTATGTTTATACTCAACCAAGCATCGCCACCCCATTATCTGGACGAGGAATATTAACAACAGACCAAGTAGGGGCTGCTGGGTACAACCCAGGCGATTTTACTAGCAATTTTGGTGGAACTTCCAGTGCTACCCCCGTAGTTGCAGGTGTAGCAGCATTGATTTTGTCAGTGAATCCAGACTTAAGCGCCCAAGAAGTCAAACGTATTCTAGAAGAAACCGCCGATAAAATTGTTGACCTGGAGCCAGATCCCCAATTGAAGATGCGTTATGGCACTTATGACGAGAATGGCCATTCGCAATGGTTTGGTTATGGAAAGGTAAATGCTTTACGGGCGGTACAAGTAGCCCAAAAACTTCGTACAGCCACATTAACCACTACTGGGCTTGTCAGAGGAGAGAATAACAACAAAGTCGCGATTCCAGACAATGACAAACAGGGAATCAAAAGTGCGATCGCGATATCTGATTCTAGCCTAGTCAAAGATATTCAAATCAATGTCAACATTACCCATGATTTTTTGGGTGATTTAGAAATTTACTTGATAGCGCCCAATAATCACCTAGTATTATTGCAAAGCCGCACTTTAGGTCGTCGCAGTCAACTGCAAGCAACTTACACCGTGCGATCGCATCCAATCCTGAGACAGTTATTATCTTTACCAGCCAGAGGACGTTGGCAGTTATGGGTAATTGACTACGCACTACAAGATATAGGGAAACTCAATAGCTGGGAATTAATTTTAGGAATTTAGTCATTGGTCATTGTATTGATCGCAAATGACAAATGACAAAAGACAAATGACTAATTACAATTTGGCATTTCTGCAAACGCATGAGTATTAATTGTTGATTCATGATGACTTAATTGTTCAAGTGCATTTGCTAAATCAATTGTCAGACGTTTAGCATCTTGTTTTACAGAACCCTTGATATAATCTGCTACTTGAATGACAGATCCGATGTTAATGCTAACATCAGTACCCCAATCAGGATAAGGTTGACTATAGTCGATACCAACGGGCAAAATTTTGACTCCTAAATCTGGGTCAGTAGATTCAGCAGTTAAAGCTAAACGAGCAATTCCAGACTTGAGAGGATGAAGTTCACCATCACGAAAAATATTGCCTTCAGGATAAATAACCAACATTTCTCCACGCTGAAGTAATTCCACTGCATAGCGAAGAGTAGTAATTGATGGGTGTTGAGGATCTACAGGAAACCCTCCCAAGCGCCGCACAAACCAACCCTGCAAACCTTGACATTCATCAATAGTCACCATAAATCGCAAATCCCGACCTGTGACACAACGACCACTGGCGTAGGGTAACAATAATGAATCCCACCGAGCGCGATGGGTAGGAGCAAGAATCACAGGTCCTGTTGTGGGGATATTTTCTTGTCCAGTAATTCTAATTTGTCCAAAAAATAAAGGTAGAAGATGACCTCCCAACAAATACGCCAGAGGGGTTAACCAAGGAGATAACCATGAGGTCTTAGTAGAAATTGCCGTCTCACTATTGACTGGAGTCTGGGCTAGTTTTCCGTGGCAGATTTGATCGTCGCAAGAATGAAGTTCCATGATGACGGGGCAACTGACTGTAGGTTAGAAAAGCAATAAAAATAGGAATTAGATACACCGTAGATTTTCTTCCTAGAGTTGTGTTGCACCAGCTGGACAGTTTTACCTCTGTCCGTTATTCGGTGCGATGTCGCCGATTTGCAAACCACATTTGTAACTGCTGACGACAAGCAGTTTCCAAAATGCCTCCAATGACACGCAGACGGTGATTAGAAGCCGCACTATCGGGGATATTAACAACAGTACGAATAGCGCCAGTTTTTGGGTCGTCCACGCCATAGACAAGAAGTCCAACACGGGCTTGGACAATTGCACCTGCACACATCGGACAAGGTTCGAGAGTAACATAGAGAGTACATTGGTTCAGACGCCAAGTTTGTAACTTGCTAGCTGCTGCTTTCAGGGCAAGGATTTCTGCATGGGCTGTTGGGTTTTGGTCGCGTTCTTTACGATTTTCACCTTCAGCAATCAAGTTGCCTGATGAATTAATAATAACAGCTCCAACGGGTACCTCTCCTGTTTCTCCAGCTATTTGTGCCAATTGTAGGGCGTGATTCATCCAGTGTGTATGTATAAGATATTCCGAGTATTTAAGTGACATCTGAAATTAACCTCAAAAAAATCTGGGACTGGCGTGTGACTTATAGTCGCCAGGTAAGTTTGAAAAATTGGGATGCTCCCTAACAGGTCGTCATTTAACCAAAAAGCACCTCAAAGTTTGAGGTGCTTCAAACATTTTTTACCTAATTTATTAGATCACTACTTTCTCTAACATTAACTTAGAAGCCTTGAGTGACTCTGGTATGCCGACAGGGTAATCTCCTGTAAAGCAAGCAGAACAAAAAGTTTGTGGATCTTCTCCTGTTGCTATCAGCATTCCCTCCCAACTAAGATAGGCAAGGCTATCTACTTCTAGTTGCTTGGTAATTTCTGCTACTGATTTTGTCGCTGCGATTAGTTGATCTTGACTATCGGTATCAATGCCATAGAAGCAAGGGTGAGTTACTGGCGGTGAAGAAATTCGCATATGTACTTCTGTAGCCCCAGCTTCACGCAAGGTTTTGACAAGTTTGCGACTAGTAGTCCCCCGTACAATCGAGTCATCGACAATTATGACTCGCTTACCATTAAGTACATCTTTGAGGGGGTTAAGTTTCATACGGATTCCTGACTCGCGCATGGTTTGAGTAGGCTGGATAAATGTACGTCCGACGTAGCGATTTTTAATCAGTCCTTCAGCATAAGAAATACCAGAGGCTTGGGAAAAGCCAATGGCCGCAGGAATTCCAGAGTCAGGAACACCAATGACAATATCTGCGTCAATAAGTGATTCTGTTGCTAATTGCCGTCCTAAGCGCATCCGGTAAGTGTACAAGCTTTCGTTGTGCATGACACTATCGGGACGAGCAAAGTAAATCATTTCAAAGATACACAGCTTGCGTTGCTGCTGCGGACTCCAGTGGTAGGAAGCCAAACCCTCTTGTGTAATCCAGACTAATTCACCTGGTTCCACATCCCGTAAGTATTCGGCACCAATGATATCTAAACCGCAAGTTTCAGAAGCAAGCACATAACGCACTGGATCGCTTTTCAAAGTACCAATTACTAAAGGACGAATACCATTGGAGTCACGAACACCCATTAAACCAGCAGGTGTACCAATTACTAGACTAAAGGCTCCACTGAGGCGATTAAAAGCTTTAATGCTACCTTCTAGCCAATTTTGACCTGCATCTATTTCTTGGGCGATCGCAAAAGCAATCATTTCGGAATCAGTTGTAGTCACCAAATTACAGTTGTTCTGGAGTAACTGTTCACGTAACTCAATTGTGTTGACTAAATTGCCATTATGTGACAATGCAAGTTTTCCTAAACAAGTATCGACCACAGCAGGCTGGGCATTAACTTTTCGGCTCGAACCTGTGGTGGAATAACGAGTATGACCAACGCCTATCTGACCAGGCAAATTGCTCAAAATTCCTTCGTTGAAGACCTGGGATACTAAACCCATGTCTTTGTGCAGATGTACTTGTTCACCATCAAAAGTAGCAATGCCCGCAGATTCTTGTCCCCGGTGTTGAAGAGCATATAATCCAAAATAGGTGAGTTTGGCTACATCTTCTTCTGGTGCATAGATGCCGAAAACACCGCAAGCTTCTTCTGGCTTATCTGGTCGAGTGTCCTGATGAATCATTTGATTATTAATTGGTAGAGGCTGTTCATCCACAGTGACGGGATGGGTGGGAATCATGCTAGCTTTGCTCCTGATGAGGGTGTCAAGTCACTAGGATTATGTAAATGGATGGATGCAAAAATATTAATAAATGGTTAACCATCCATTAAAACAGTAGCGTAATTATTATTTTCGCGGAAGCTAATCAAGAGCGAAATGTAAAGTGTCTAAAGTATGAAATTCAATTCATCTTTAGATTATTTAACGTTCTTGGGTATTGGTATAAATGGCTATACGTTTTGCGATCGCCTTTGAGTAGCGATCGCCCATCTCCTCAATCCTAGCGTTGATTAAAGCTTGACCATCAGAGGTTAAAACCCGCAAACCGATTTCGGAATTCCCAACTTTACCTAGTTTTTGCCAGTTTTGATCCAGGTTTTGCTGTAAATAAGATTCCCAAATTGCTTGTTGTTCTGGTGCTACAGAAACTACAATCCGTCCACCACCTTCACCAAACAATATTTCGTCTAGACGCTGCGAATCATTTTCCGGTAACTTTAAGCTAATTTCTGCACCCAGTTTACCTGTGATACAACTTTCAGCCAGAGCAATTATCAAACCACCCTCAGCACAATCATGGGCTGAACGTATCCAATCTTGGCGAATTCCCTCGCGACAAGCTTTTTGTATCTGTCGTTCCCAGTCAAAATCTACTCGTGGTGGTTTACCAGCAACAGTATCATGAATACTGGCTAAGTATTCTGAACCACCTAAAGTTAACTCACAAGACAATCCACCTAACAAATAAATGATATCCCCTGCTGTCTGCCAAGCTTGACCGCAAATTTTGCTGAGATCGGGAATCAACCCCACCATACCCACGACCGGAGTTGGATAAATAGGCTGGGGATTACCTTGAGAATCAAAAGTTTCATTATACAAAGAAACATTACCCCCTGTTACTGGGGTTGCTAATTCCCGACAACCTTCTGCCAAACCACGACAAGCTTCTGCTAATTGCCAATAACCAGTTGGTTTTTCCGGACTGCCAAAATTGAGATTGTCTGTCACCGCTAGAGGTTCTGCACCTACACAACTAAGATTGCGTGCTGCTTCTGCGACTACCGCTTTTGCACCTTCGTAAGGATCAAGATAAACGTAGCGGGGATTACAATCTACTGTAGCGGCAACACCCGATTTTGGATTTTGGATTACCCTGTGGGTAGCCAGATTGGGGATTTCTTCTAATGGACGTAAACGAATTACCGCAGCATCCGCACCACCAGGTAACATTACTGTATTGTTCTGCACTTGATGATCGTACTGGCGATAAACCCAGCGTTTGGAAGCAATAGTCGGATTATCGAGCAAAATCAACAAAATATCATTCCAAGTATGCTGTTTGCCTTTAATTTCTACGCCAGCAGTTGTATATGGAGGTAAAGCATCTGGTGTCCATTCCCAGGCTTGACGTGCATATTCCGGTGGTTCTGCTAGTAATTCCCTCTCATACACAGGTGTATTTTCTGCCAAAGCTGTCGCAGGAATTTCTGCTGCTATTTTACCTTGAAATAGAATCCGCACAACTGGTTCGGCAATGACTGTACCAGCAACAACCGCATGAAGTCCCCAACGATGGAAAACATCGATTAACTCTTGTTCCCGTCCTTTTTGGGCTACAAATAGCATTCTCTCTTGAGATTCGGAAAGCAGATATTCATAGGGAATCATCTCCAGTTCGCGCACGGGTACTTTATCTAAATCAAATTCAATTCCTACACCACCTTTGGCAGCCATTTCTGAGGTGGAACAGGTGATACCAGCAGCACCCATATCTTGGGCTGCAACTACTACACCTGTTTTAAAGGCTTCCAGACAAGCTTCTATTAAAGACTTTTCCAAAAAGGGATCACCGACTTGCACCGCCGGGCGATCGTCCATTGATGCATCACTGAGTTCAGCACTAGCAAAACTTGCGCCCCCCATACCATCGCGTCCAGTGGTAGAACCGACATATAATACAGGATTGCCAATACCAGATGCCCCAGATTTAACAATTTCGGAGGTTTCCATCAATCCCAGGGCCATGACGTTGACTAAGGGATTGCCAGAGTAAGCAGGGTCAAAGTAAACTTCGCCGCCGACGGTGGGTACTCCCACACTATTACCATAGTGAGCAATTCCTGCAATGACGCCGCTAAACAGCCTTTGTGTTTTGGGGTCTTCTAGAGAACCAAAGCGGAGGGAATTTAAAATGGCTATGGGACGCGCGCCCATTGTAAATATATCACGCAGAATGCCTCCAACACCAGTAGCGGCCCCTTGAAAGGGTTCAACTGCACTGGGGTGGTTGTGAGATTCTATTTTAAAAGCCAGTCGTAGTCCACCACCTAAGTCTACAACTCCGGCATTTTCACCAGGACCAACTAGGATGCGATCGCCTGTGGTAGGAAACTGTTTCAGTAAAGGGCGAGAATTTTTATAACAGCAATGCTCCGACCACATGACCCCAAACATACCTAGTTCAGCTTTGTTGGGATGACGCCCTAGTCGTCGGACTATTTCTTGGTATTCTTCAAGTTTAAGACCTTCAGATGCAATTTCTTCAGGAGAAAAGGGAGGTTCGCAAGCGGTGGTCATGGAAGTATGCACCAAGGGGACAGATGATTATTGTATCGATTTTCTGTCCCATTCCCGTAATCAATTGAAAATAAGGAACGGGGAATAGAGAATGGGGAATAGGCAAATCCTCAACAGATGCTCAAATCTGCATAAATTTGCTATTGTTCTTCTGATGAATTGCTTATCGAGCAACAACAAAAATACATAATTTTTTAGCTTAATTTCTGGCAACCACTAATACTCCAGTATTTTTACGAATACCAAAAATAAAGACGATTTCATAATATATATGTTTACTACATTCACAAACCAGTCAGCCTTGAGAGCAAGAAGTTTTGCTAGATACAAATTTACTGCAATAAATTTGTGATGACAATCACAAATCTTAATGATTAAGATCCTATTCCTGCAATTGCCAAACAGAGAGAATAAATGACAACTGAACTCTAGCCGAGTCATTAATAGGGAACACACTAATTGCCGACAGTCTCATTAAAGCCTGTCGGCTTTTTATTTGTGAATAGTTTGTGAATAGTTTGTGAATAGTTGATTGTTCCAAACAGGAAACAACAACCAACCACCAAACAAAACAAATAAAATATCCCCACAACTTGTTGGTAACTTGACAGAGATTCTGCCAGAGCCACTAGCAAGTGTGGGGAGTATGATGGTATTAAGAAATAATGATCAATATGCAGGTGCTATTTTGCACTTAGACCAACCAAGGTGGGATTACACCTTGAGACAGCATGAGTACTCACTTGAAATTAAGACATCGCTTGGATAATGTAATCAAAGTAAGGTGCTGCTTCCAAAGAATCGTTTGCATTCAGTAAATCAAGGGAGGCTTTTTTCAGACAGTTGATGGCTTCTACCATTCCAGGTACAGGAACACCCAAGGAATTGTACATTTCTCGCACACCAATCAAACCAATTGTTTCAATTGGTTCTTTGTCGCCAGCAAGTATGCCATAAGTAATTAGGCGTAAATACCAACCAAAATCACGGATACATAAAGCACGCTGGCGTTCTCCGTAAGCATTCCCTCCTGGCGAGATAAAATCAGGACGCTTTTGCCAAAGCTGTTTGGTAGCTTCCTGAACTATCTTTTTTTCATTTTCAGCTAGGGTACTAACAATACGTACTCGCTGTTCGCCAGTTTGCAAAAAATCTTTGATGCTTTTGAGTTCGCCACTGCTAGGATAACGCAGTTCGTCGTCAGCTTTGAAAATAACTTGGCTTACTACAGTCATGATATTGAATCACGAGATTTATTATTTGCTAGTTTAACGAGTCTTGTGTCCACAAGTGAAGGGGGATTGGGGATTAGGAATCGGGGATTAGGAATCGGGGATTGGGTATGGTTAACAATAACCAACTACCAACCAGCAATAATTGACTAATGACAAAGGACTAATGACCAATACTTTTTGGAAACAAGGTGAATTAATAGAAATTAACATTACAGACACAACTGATACAGGCGATGGAGTGGGACGATCGCACCAATGGGTGGTGTTTGTACCAGATACTGTACCAGGCGATCGCGCTCTTGTCCGTCTAGTACATGTCAAATCTACTCATGCTTATGCCAAGCTGCAACAAATATTACAACCCTCTATCTACCGGATTCGACCAAGTTGCATTGTGGCTGATAAATGTGGTGGTTGTCAGTGGCAACATATAGATTATGAATATCAGCTAGAAGCAAAACGCAATCAAGTTATCCAAGCCCTAGAACGTATTGGTGGTTTTGTGGAACCACCTGTAGATAGAGTTTTAAGAGCTGTTTCTTTTTTAGGTTATCGCAATAAAGCCACCTATCCTATGGGTGTATCTGCAACTGGAAATGTCCAAACAGGCTACTACCAAAAAGGTAGCCATCAATTGATTAATTTAAATCAATGTCCAGTACAAGATCCACGATTAAATTCTTTATTGGCAGAAATTAAACAAGATATTCAAGAGCGAGATTGGCCAATTTACAACGAACAACATCACAGAGGAATAATCCGTCATCTTGGTTTACGCATCGGTCGTCGCACAGGAGAAATATTATTGACTTTAGTAGTCAAAGATTGGAATTTACCAGATATCGAAGAGCAAGCACAGGAATGGTTAAATCGCTATCCTACTTTAGTAGGGGTTTGTTTAAACCACAACCCTAAACGCACAAATACTATTTTTGGATATAAAACTCGTTGTATTGCTGGTATTGCTTACTTGCGAGAAGAATTTGCAGGTTTAGAATTTCGCATACGTCCAGACACATTTTTCCAGGTTTCTACGGAGACAGCAGAAAGTTTATTACAGATTATTCAATCAGAACTGCACTTACAAGGAACTGAGGTGCTGCTTGATGCTTATTGTGGTATCGGTACTTTAACTTTGCCATTAGCAAAACAAGTTCGCCAAGCAATTGGGTTGGAAATACAACCAGAGGCGGTAGAACAGGCTCTTAACAATGCTGAATACAATCAAATTACTAATGTCACTTTTGTGACAGGTGCAGTGGAAAAATTACTGCCACAATTAGAAATTAAACCAGATATTGTTTTGCTAGATCCACCACGTAAAGGATGCGATCGCCAAGTTATAGAAACTTTACTAGAATTTCAACCAGAACGTATCGTTTATGTCAGTTGTAAAGCCGCAACCCTGGCACGTGATTTGAAATTATTTTGCGAAAAGGGTGTATATACACTTACACGTGTACAACCAGCAGATTTTTTCTCTCAAACCGCTCATGTAGAAACAGCAGCTTTTCTTGTGCGATAGCTATTGTTGCACAGGCGCTATGAATCCATTCAAATATATCTATGCATCGCAGCATTTCAGTTGAGTTAAACATATATTAAGTCTTTTAAAAAAACTCAAATCGAAATTTTGTAGTCTAGCGGATAGTAAAAATGCTAGACTTGAATTAAGCTAAGAATATAGTTCTAATTGTGCAAAAATATAGAAGCCGCATGGGCTATTCTCAAATATGAATTGGGTCGTCTAAACTAAAGTTCGGCAGGTGAAAGAGTATATATATACTCTTTTATGTATGCACAGCACTTTTTGAATTGCTAACTGCTTGGGCAGGTTTACTTAAGCCGTTTTATGTGAGACAGCCCAAAATCATTAGGAGAGCCAATGCTCCCTAGCATTTTCAAAATTTAGTTCCAAAGACGTTAGGTTTGAAGGCAACACGACCACCTCACAATTTATCAGGGTGCCTGTGACAGCAAACTGATGTCTAGCTAACTCTGAAGCTGCGGGGTTTCTCTTGTGATCACCATTTCACTCCGTCCAGTAGGACGTTGTTGGGGTACTATTAGTTTTGCCTCAACTCTATACCTCTGTCCAATATTAGATTTACTTCTGGCAGAAATTCCCACGCCAATGCAAGCCGAATTACGACTAGGACTTCAAGAAGCTCTAGTCAATGCGGCTAAACATGGCAATAATCTTGATCCTAGTAAAAAGGTAGTAGTACGTTTTTCCTTAATAGATAATAAATATTGGTGGATCATCTCAGACCAAGGGGGAGGTTTCATTCCTTCTTGTAATTGTGATATAGATCCAACAGAGTATCTACCACCAGATGAGTCAGAAAACGGTCGTGGTTTATCGATTTTGCATCTTATTTTTGACGAAGTAGAGTGGAACACCAAAGGTACTGAGTTAAGACTTTGTAAGCAATTAGAGCAAGCTCGACCGCGTATACCATTATTGCGGAATTAGAGATTTGGTAATAGGTGATTAGTAATTGGTAACAGGAAAACCAATTACCAATTACCCATTACTAATTACCCTTTTCCGTGTGTAGGACAAGGTGGTGCAGAAATAGAGCGATCTAACCAACCTGTCGCTTGTTCTAACCTTGTTAAAGCTTCTTCTGGTTCTTCCTTAAGGAGGAAGACAAGAGCTGCTGCTAGTTGTTCACTAGCACGAGCTTTACGGTTAGACTTGAGGCGATGCCAATCATTAGGAGAAATACTCAATCTCTCCATGAGAGCTTGAGCTAATTCTAGAGTAGTAAATTCATTCAGTTGACTGTTTTTAAGCGGCTGTGTAGATTGAGACATACACTCCAAGGTATTGTCGCATTTACCTTTACTCTACTACTTTAATGAAGCAGCCTCAAAAACCGTCAGAACCACCACAAGAGGATAATCAAAAACTTGATTTTGAACAAGAACTCTTAGAAGTCGAGCGATCGCTTGTGGGTTTAAAAGAACGCCATCAACAGGTGCTACGCGATCGCCGTCAACAAAAACAATTACAATATAAACTTTATAAACTCAGTCAAGATAAAAAACCGACACCAGAAATAGAAGCTGAGTTACGACAAATTCAACAGCAGTTGGAAGTATTAGAAGTCTGCTTAGAGAGTCAGCTGTTTTCGTGGCGCAGTTTTAGAGAACCTTTTTGGCAAGCGATACGCTTTGGTGGATTAGGCGTTATCATAGGTTGGATATTAAAGTCTTGTGCTGGGTAGAGATCGGGGATCGGGGATTGGGGATTTATTTAAGAGCTAAATCTTTTAAATTAAAATTTAGAGTCTACAATTCTAAAAATGTCAAACTCTAGATTTTATGCTCGGATACAAACATGCCAAATCAAAGAATTGTAGAAATATTACGAAATGGTCAGCCTGATGATTCACTAGAAATTAAAGGCTGGGTGCGTACTAAACGTGAATTAAAAGGTTTTACTTTTATAGAAGTAAATGATGGTTCATTTCTGGCTAACTTGCAAGTGGTAATTAATCAAGATTTGCCAGATTATGAAAATATCTTAAAAAAATTAAATACAGGTGCTTCTGTGGAAGTGGGTGGAGTGTTAGTTGCTTCTCCCGCTAAAGGACAGCGTGTAGAATTAAAAGCAGATAGTGTCAAAGTTTACGGAGAAGCTGATCCCGAAACTTATCCTCTGCAAAAGAAACGCCATTCCTTTGAGTTTTTACGAACAATTGGACATTTGCGATCGCGTACTAATTCTTTTGGTGCGGTTTTCCGTGTTCGTAATGCTTGTGCTACAGCTATTCACCAATTCTTTCAAGAACGCGGTTTTATGTGGGTACATACTCCTATTATTACCGCTAGCGATTGTGAAGGTGCAGGAGAGCTTTTTAGTGTCACGAGTTTAGATTTAAAAAATATTCCCCGCACAGAAAATCAAACTGTAGATTATACTAAAGACTTCTTTTCTAGACCAACATACTTAACAGTTAGCGGTCAATTAGAAGCCGAAATCATGGCGATGGCGTTTAGTAACGTCTACACTTTTGGTCCCACATTTCGTGCTGAAAATTCCAACACTTCCCGTCACTTAGCAGAATTTTGGATGGTTGAGCCAGAAATGGCTTTTTGTGATATTCACGGGGATATGGATTTAGCTGAGGAATTCCTCAAATATATTTTTAAATATGTGCTGGAAAAATGCCCAGAAGACATAGAATTTTTTAACCAGCGTATTGATAATACTGTGTTAGCGATCGCAGATAATATTATCAACAGTCAATTTGAACGTATCACCTATACAGAAGCCATCAAATTTTTAGAAAAAGCCGATGTGCAGTTTGATTATCCTGTTAGTTGGGGTTTAGATTTACAATCAGAACACGAACGTTATCTTTGTGAACAATTATTCAAAAAACCAGTAATTGTAACTGATTATCCAACCCAAATTAAAGCCTTTTATATGCGCTTAAACGATGATGAAAAAACCGTCGCTGCAATGGATATTCTCGCACCAAAAATAGGTGAAATTGTCGGCGGTTCCCAACGGGAAGAACGTTTAGAAGTTTTAGAAAGGCGGGTACTCGCGCAAGGAATGAAACCAGAAGATTTGTGGTGGTATCTGGATTTGCGCCGTTATGGTACTGTTCCTCACGCTGGTTTTGGATTAGGTTTTGAAAGACTGGTGCAATTTATGACGGGGATGGGGAATATTCGTGATGTGATTCCTTTCCCACGTACACCAGAGAGTGCGGAGTTTTAGTTATTAGCTTGGAGCTAAATATTAGGATGCTTTTAGTGGTGTGATAAGACCAAATGGTAGATTAAGAATAGGTTGATTTGGCGTCAAGAAAACCAACTTATCCTTATGATGTTGGGTTGAATTTATGAGACCCAACCTACAAAATTTGTTGCATCATCTTTAAGTTAAATTTTGAAATATTTTAGACTCTAAGCTGTTTCTCAATTGCATTACAAGCTAGGCTAACACCATCTTCTGCTTGTACAATGCGTCCGATATTTGCTGCATTTGCTGCATACTTGGGATTCCCCAACAATTCATTTAACTCCTTTGCAATTCGTGCTGCTGAATATTGCTTACGGTGAATCGTAACAGAAGTTCCTAATCGTTTGGCCCGTGCTGCATTGTCGGGTTGGTCATGGCTGTAGGGCATAATTACATAATTAGAGTTGGGCGAGCTGCGCGCAACGCCTGAGCTGTGGTTCCAATACCGCCCTGATGTGCGATCGCACAAGCGTGAGGAAAAATCTGAGAATACGGCGCGTAGTTGACCGCAATCACATCTGCTGAAAGATTTTCTGGAGGCAGATTTTTACCAATTAACAAAACAGCACGACGGTTTAACTGTTTTGCAGCTTGGATGCTTTCTTGGTAGAAATTACCAGCGTCCATTACGGCGGCTGATCCCAGGGTGAAGACGATTGGCGGATCACCTACCTCTAAAAACTTTTTAAGTGCTGGAGTTTGAGTTATGAGTTTGAATTCGTTACAAATCAACTCATAACTCAACACTCATATATTAGAGCTTGCTCTATGCCATTTGATTTTCAATCGCCCACCGTGCTAATTCAGTACGATTGTGGAGATTGGTTTTGCCCAACATGTTGGACACATGGCTTTCCACTGTACGCTGACTAACATTTAGTTCTTCAGCAATTTCGCGGTTAGCTAAACCCCTAGCGACAAACTGAACAACTTTCAATTCGGTTGGGGTTAACTGCACATCAAAGGGAACTTGAATACGCGAACCGTTGTCTCCTCCTTTGGCTTGATGTTCTTTCCAGCGAATGGTTTGCTTGAGAGACGATTCTACCTGCGCTACCAATTCTTCTGGTTCAAAGGGCTTGACCATGTATACATCAGCACCTTTATTTAGTCCTTTAACCCGGTCTGCGCTTTGTCCCTTTGCTGATAGAAATAGAACAGGAATCCAACTAGTGCGTTCGTTTTGTCGGACTTGTTCAACAAAGGTATATCCGTCCATTTCGGGCATCATCACGTCGCAGATGATCATATCTGGAACATCCTGCTCTAAAATTTCCAAAGCTTCTCGACCATTTTCTGCGGTGATGACTTCATATCCCCGGAATTCCAAGTAGTCCTTCACCAGCAAGATGAGGTTAGGGTCATCATCAATGAGTAGAAGTCGTTTGTAATCTTTCATGCTGGGTTCTTTCATAGCAGTGGCACTTGTCGCGCGTAGATCCATAGGGGCCTTGTATAGCGATCCTTTTTGGTGGATGATTGTGATGTTGTGCTTTTTCCTACTTAACTTGCCTTTGTTGAGTAAATATCTCAAAATAGAAACTTACTTTCCTTGAAACTACTTCATCATCAATGGCAAAAGTCCAGTAAGGATACGTAGAGCAGTAGTATTTATAATGCGTTATTATATATCGGTTTTAAAGGAGCGGACAAAAAAACTTCAATAGAATAATAATCCTCATAGATTATCAAACTTCACTCGTTCCAAGATGCTCCTAGTAAACACTTAACCCGCACTTTTGTAACTGACCGCTTCACTATATCCCTTAGATGTTAAGCTTCGATTCAGCTTCTGTTCAGCAACTACAGAGGTTTCTGACAGAGGATGAACTAAAAAAGCATATTCTTCCACAACATTATTTCCAATTAAATGTTCCTGGATAATCCGCTCGATGACTTCCGGGGTTGCTTGGCGATACCAGACACCATCCGGGTAAACCACCATTATCGGCCCAGAGCAACAAACTCGCAAGCAATTAGCTTTGGTTCGGAACATGCAACCAGGACGATCTTGTTTAGCAACATCCAACCCCAGCTCCTTCAGCCGCTTTTTTAAGTATTCCCATGCTTCTAGACTGGCTTGCTTGGAACAACATTTAGGCAGTGTTTGATCAGCACAGATAAAAACATGTCGCTGAATCTTTGTTAGTCCTAAAGTTTCTACAGATTTATTTAGGGCTTTATTTTCAGGTGATAGAGTTGCTTTCTGTATTTTATGGCTGAACTGGATCACTATCTTGTTACCCATCTCACGCTTTCTGATTTCTGTTCTATAACAAATTCCAAGCTTTGCAAATAAAGTTGACTATATATAACTATTCGTTACTTGAATTGGGGATTGGGGATTAGGGATTGGGGATTGGGGATTGGAATAAATTCTCCCTTGTCCTCCTTGTCCTCTTGTCCCCGATCCCCAATCCTCAAAAGTTCGGGAACCCGTACAACCTGAAATATTGCCATTGCATACAGTCGTTCGCTAAATTAGCACTCAGGAGTTGAGAGTGCTAACTCTGGAGAAATTCGTATGGCAGCTGTATCTCTAAGCGTTTCTACTGTAAAACCTTTGGGCGATCGCGTATTTGTAAAAGTGAGCGCCTCTGAAGAAAAGACCGCCGGTGGTCTGTATTTACCCGACACCGCCAAAGAAAAACCCCAAGTTGGGGAAGTTGTTGCGGTTGGTGACGGCAAAATTAAAGATGATGGTTCTCGTCAAGCATTGGATGTGAAAGTAGGGGATAAAGTTCTCTACTCCAAATATGCTGGGACTGATATCAAACTAGGAACCGACGAATACGTACTACTTTCTGAAAAAGACATTTTAGCAATTGTTTCTTAGTGATTGGTCATTGGTCATTGGTCATTGGTTGATTACAAATGACAAATGGCAACAGACAGAAGACAAATGACAAACAACGAATGACAAAGGACTACTAGGAAATTATGGCAAAGCGCATTATCTACAACGAAAACGCTCGTCGCGCCCTAGAAAGGGGTATGGATATCCTGGCTGAGGCTGTGGCTGTCACCCTCGGTCCCAAAGGTCGTAACGTAGTACTAGAGAAAAAATTTGGCGCACCCCAAATCATTAATGATGGTGTGACCATTGCTAAAGAAATTGAATTAGAAGACCACGTAGAAAACACTGGCGTTTCTTTGATTCGCCAAGCTGCTTCTAAAACTAACGATGCTGCTGGTGATGGAACCACCACTGCTACCGTTTTAGCCCACGCAATGGTTAAGGAAGGCTTGCGTAACGTAGCAGCTGGTGCAAATGCCATTCTGTTGAAGCGTGGTATTGATAAAGCTATCAACTTCTTGGTAGAAAAAATTAAAGAACACGCTCGTCCTGTTGAAGATTCCAAGGCGATCGCTCAAGTTGGTGCAATCTCTGCTGGTAACGACGAAGAAGTCGGTCAGATGATTGCCGAAGCTATGGACAAAGTTGGTAAGGAAGGCGTAATTTCCCTAGAAGAAGGGAAATCTATGACCACCGAATTGGAAATCACCGAAGGGATGCGCTTTGACAAAGGTTACATCTCTCCCTACTTTGCCACCGATCCTGAGCGGATGGAAGCGATTTTCGATGAGCCTTTCTTGTTGCTCACCGACAAGAAAATTGCTTTGGTACAAGACCTCGTACCTGTACTTGAACAAGTAGCTCGTGCTGGTCGTCCTTTGATCATTATCGCCGAAGACATCGAGAAAGAAGCTTTGGCAACCTTGGTTGTGAACCGCCTACGTGGTGTACTCAACGTAGCTGCTGTGAAGGCTCCTGGTTTTGGCGATCGCCGCAAAGCTATGCTGGAAGATATCGCCATCCTCACTGGTGGTCAGCTGATTACCGAAGATGCTGGTCTGAAGCTAGAAAGCACCAAGTTGGATGCTCTGGGTAAAGCTCGCCGCATCACCATCACCAAAGATAACACCACCATCGTTGCTGAAGGTAACGAGCAAGCTGTGAAAGCTCGTTGCGAACAGATTCGTCGTCAAATGGACGAAACCGAATCTTCCTACGACAAAGAAAAATTGCAAGAGCGTTTGGCTAAATTGTCCGGTGGTGTAGCAGTCGTGAAAGTTGGCGCTGCTACAGAAACCGAAATGAAAGACAAGAAGCTACGTTTAGAAGACGCTATCAACGCTACCAAAGCTGCGGTAGAAGAAGGTATCGTTCCTGGTGGTGGTACAACCCTGGCTCACCTCAGCCCTCAGTTGGAAGAGTGGGCAAATGGTAATCTCAAAGATGAAGAGTTGACTGGTGCGCTGATTGTTGCTCGTGCTTTGGCTGCTCCTCTGAAGCGGATTGCTGAAAACGCTGGTCAAAATGGTGCTGTCATCGCTGAACGAGTCAAAGAGAAAGAATTTAACGTTGGCTTTAACGCAGCTACCAATGAATTCGTTGATCTGTTGGCTGCTGGTATCGTTGACCCTGCGAAAGTGACCCGTTCTGCACTCCAAAACGCAGCTTCGATCGCTGGTATGGTGTTGACAACAGAGTGTATCGTTGTTGACAAGCCTGAGCCTAAAGATAATGCACCTGCTGGTGCTGGTGCTGGTATGGGCGGCGACTTCGATTACTAAAATTCTGTAGTTACCTAAATTAAAAAACAGCTGCTTTCGTTGTGGAGGCGGCTGTTTTTTATAAACAACTTTAAGTTAAAAGTTAAAAGTTAAATTATTTATCAAGGTAATTTAATTATTATTGTGGAGTGAGGACAAACAAAAAATTTGAGTTACGACAACGCTTGTAAGTATTTAGCCGAACAGTACCCAATTGAATTTGTACGCTGGTTACTTGGTGTAGAACCACAGCATATCGAGGTACTGAAAACGGAACTAACTCTAGAACCAATTCGTGCTGATTCTGTTACCTTTCTGCAAGCAGAAAATCAAATTTTACATCTTGAAATTCCTGATAGAGAAAAAAAACAAAATATTGCAGGTTGTATCGAAATTTTGGCAGGTTTGCGATTTGAAAAAGATTTGATTCGTAATTTCTTACGGGAGGACATTATGCGAGAATCTGTGATTTATCAAGATATTTTACAGAAAGGAAGAAAGCAAGGGGAAGAAAGTTTGATATTACGTCAGCTTCATCGGCGTTTTGGTGAGATTGATTCATCTTTAATTGAAAGGCTTCGGGGATTATCTGCTGAACAGTTGGAGAACTTGGGAGAGGCGCTATTAGATTTTTCTAATGTTGCGGATTTGATAGCTTATTTGGAGCAGTTGGAGAGGAGTTAAAGCTTAAATTACTACTGTCCCACAACCAAAGGATAGTTAAACTGGTCAGCTATTGGTTGTAAATCATCTGACTCTTGATTGTGAGATTGTGCTTCTAGTAATTTACGTGCTACATCACGAGCAATTTCTAAAATTTCAGCAACTGTGCGTCCTTGAGCAACTAAACCTTGAATTTCATCTGATGTTGCTAGATAAACCCCTTCTGGTAGTTTTTCGATGTGTAGGTTAACTATTCTTTCCATGGTTTTATGCAGCTTGGCAGAAAGAGCATTTTTAGTAAAACTAGGGTTATAAGGGCTGATATAGTCAAATCCTCCCTTTCTTAAATAGTAGATTTAAATAGAGCGATCGCACTCCAAATCTATTTTCGTATCCTCTACACTTCTCAATGACAACCCACCCTGAATCTACACCCTTACATACTTTCAACCCCCCGTCAGACAGATGCTTTAGGCTTGAGCTGATGTTGATTATCTACTTCAATCCCATTCGCAGTTCAGCTAGACGCTGCCTTGCTTTAGCATCAATAGAGTTAGCTAGGAATCTACCATTAGATTTTTTCCGTGGTTGATACCTTTGCCGCACCCGACAAACTGTGGCTTGTACTTCATAACATAACTGCTGTGCTGATAACCATTCTGCCCCATACCCCTGTACCATCAGTTGTTGAACACGGTCTGATGTGGCAACAATCACGCGGGAAATTAAAGATTGAGCTATGGAAGGACGCAGAGACGCACAGGCTTTTTCTATATATGTGTCTGCTGTTTGACCGAAGTCGGTATAATAGACAGATAAAAGGTCTGTAACGACTTCTTTGTTACTACTAGTATTTTGATATTGGGCATCAAACACTATTTGTGTCTCATAGCCTTGAAATGCGCTGTAATCTGTCAAAGCTTCTACTAATTCCCAGCGCGCCGCTTCTAATCCAGCTTGGTCACGGGTTCTTTTCAGACAAGACCAAGTGCCTATAATGTTGTAGCCGTCCACCAAAAAAACGGCTTGGGGTAAGGAACGGGACATGGTTTTGAATCACAATTATCTAGAGTTAACAAAATTCATTCATAACTTTTATAGTAATTCAATCATCCCTTGTAACACTATGTTACAGTTTCAAAAAACGTAATAGCTTTACAAAAAAGGGATTGGGGAAGGTAGGGGTCCCCTCTGGGGAACTCGGGGTCCCCACTCCCCCCAAGGGAGTGGGGATTAGGGGCGAAGGGGTAATGGGGATTGGGGAAGAGACTTGTTAAATAATTCCCCCCACACTCCCCACACTCCCCACACTCCCCACACTCCCTACTCCCTGCTCCTTTGTCCCTAATCTGTGTCTAACTGCATCAGACGCTGTTTGAGGCGTTGAGCTTCTCCTTTGTCTATTAAGAAGCCTTGTTCTAGCAAAAAAGCGCCGTCACAATAATTTAATTCATCTAAGCGATGAGTAACCCATAGGGCTGTGATACCCCTAGTTTTGACCAATTTGCGGACACTAGCCACTAATTCTAGTTGACTATCTGGATCGAGTAAGGCAGTGGGTTCATCTAGTAGTAAGACTGCACAGTGACGAGCCAAAGCACCAGCGATCGCTACTCGCTGTTTTTGTCCTCCACTCAAAGCATAGATGGGACGTCGTTGCAGTCCTAACAAATTTACTGCTGCTAATGCTTCCTCGACTCTGATTCTGATGGCAGGTAATGGTAATTTTTCTTCCACTAGCCCAAAAGCGATATCAGCACCAACAGTAGGCATTACTAATTGATGATCAGGATTTTGGAAAACAAAACCCACTGGATGCAAAATCCCAATTTCACCAGATTGGGGTGCTAGTAACCCCGCTAGCAGTCTGAGCAATGTTGATTTTCCACTCCCATTTGTACCCAAGAGCATCCAAAATTCTCCCTTGGGTACTTCAATAGAGCAAGATTTAATTGCTTTGTCTCCAGAAGGCCAGCTGAAGTTTAAGTCTTTTACCTTAATACCTAGTTCCGCCATTGTTTAAGTCATCTATATTATTCAGATGCAAGGGCGAAGAAACCAGGTGGTCTACCACTAGCGGTGGCTGCACCGTCTTTCTGTATTACCTGTACTCCAGAAATTTCAATAGCACGTACAGCAATTTTTTTCTCTGTTTTACCTTCACACTTGAGTTCTACAATCTCAGGCTTTCCAGAACTCATTGCTGCCAAAATTAGCTGATAAACAGCTTCTGCATCCTCAGCTGTCTTACGCTGTACCGAAATGGGGAAGGGAGTGTTTTTTACGGTCAAATCAATGGTGAACATTTAGCTTTAATTAATTTAACTTTAGGTCTAATTCTAGCGTTAAGGAAACAAACCCAAAGGAACAAGACAGTCACAATGAAACAAGTTTCACCACCAATTATGAAAATACAACTCCTCCTACACCTCTAAACCCCTACACCCCCACACTCATTTTCTAGCTAAAAGAGGGCAGCAAATTAAAGATATAGATATGTTTATGTTCATCTATCTATGGTTGAGATTTTTGTATTTATAACCAGAAATATAAATTTAATTGTGATTTTGATTTAATATTTTTATTGACAAAGATTAAGTTAAGTTAAAAAAAACCTAGAAAAATTAGCGAAGAACACTTAATATGATTAGAGAGAGTAAAAATTTGTAAACTAGATTGACAACCTAGTTTACACTCTGTATTTGATCAGCCAAAAATTGGCAGTCTATAATACAGACAGAAAGTTAAAAACCTGTACTTATAAAGTTTGGAGATTTTTTCTAATGACCATCGCAATTGGACGTAGTACTACCAGAGGGTGGTTTGACGTTCTCGACG
>NZ_JCACKS010000238.1:0-37377 GCF_059505505.1 Pelatocladus sp.
AACTAGCTTTTGTAATTCGTGAACTAGCTTTTGTAATTCGCAAACTAGCTTTTGTGATTCGTAAACTAGCTTTTGTGATTCGTAAACTAGCTTTTGTAATTCGTAAACTAGCTTTTGCGACTCCCGTCTAATGGGAATTAAGTCTCCAAACCCTTGTAATTTCGTCGATAATCACGAAATAAGAATTTTGAACTATCCTTGAAACCCTGATCTGATATGTTGCACCAACCCCATATCCCGTCTCAGAATTAATTCTGATGCTAATAGCATAAATCCGTTAAAACGGACTTGAACACCGTCCTAGTCAGATAAATCTGACTTTCGCTATCAGCCTTTGAAATTTATTTCTTGGCGAAACAAAAAGTTGGTACAAGATATGAATTATTAGACCTCTTGCAAAAATATTTTTACCCCACCCTAACCCTAAGCGTGAACGGGGAGGGAACTAAATCTTCCCCCCGTGAACGGGGGGATTGAGGGGGGTTCATTCGACTTTTGCAAGAGGTCTATTAATCCAAAATTCAAAATCTAAAATCTAAAATCTAAAATCGGATGACAAAACAAGCCGTCACAAACACAAGTAATATATACTACTCTAAAGATAGTGAATCTACTAGAGCAATCATTGTCCGTGATTTGCATAAGCACTATGGTCAACTTGCGGCGGTGCGAGGAATTGATTTCACTGTCTACAAAGGTGAAATGTTTGGGTTAATTGGCCCTGATGGTGCGGGGAAGACAACCACCTTTCATATTTTGGGGGGTGTGATGGAAGCAACAGCCGGAGAAGTGCAGATATTCGGTCAACCTGCACGAGATGCACGTTTGAATATTGGGTATCTGACACAACAGTTTTCGCTATATCTTGACTTGAGTATTGATGAAAATTTGCGCTACACAGCAGGTTTACGACAAGTACCAGATGATTTATTGGGGGAACGTCGCCAAAAATATCTACAATTGATGAGCTTGGAAAAATTTGGCGATCGCTTGGTGGGACAACTTTCTGGAGGGATGAAACAAAAGCTGGCGTTGTGTTGTGCGCTAGTTTCCCAACCAAAAGTTTTGTTACTTGACGAACCGACAACGGGTGTAGATCCAGTATCCCGACGGGAATTTTGGGATGTCCTAGCCGAGTTATCAGCAGAAGGAATGACAATTATTGTCGCCACACCTTACCTAGATGAAGCCGAACGTTGCGATCGCGTCGCCTTAATGTATAGTGGGCAAATTCACGAAATTGGCACACCTGCTCAATTACGCGCCAACTTAGGTTTACATCGCTTAGAAGTCCGCACATCAAATTTAGAAATCGCCGAGCAAGTCTTATCGAACAATGCACCTGCAAATATTGTAGATGTACAGACATTTGGCGATCGCTTAGATGTCCTCGTCCAAGATGCAACAGTCGGAGAAACCCAAGTCAGGGAATTATTGCAACAACAGCAATTATCTTCTCCCGAAATAGAACAAAATGAACCTACCCTAGAAAACGTCTTTGTTACCCGTCTGCGTCAACAAGGTTCTGCACCAGAATTTTTTGCTTTTCCACGCTCCCGTAAAAGAGGACACGGGAGCAATCTTTCCTCCTTCTCTCCCCTCTCTCCCCCCTCTCTAGCAATTTCCGCCCACAATCTCAGCCGTGTCTTTGGTAAATTTCAAGCAGTCAAAAACGTCAATGTAGAAGTGCGTTATGGCGAAATCTTTGGGCTTTTGGGTGCGAATGGTGCGGGGAAAACTACAACCATCAAAATGTTGTGCGGTTTACTAGAAGCTAGTGGGGGTGAAATTTCTCTGGGTGGCGAAACAGGTAATTTGCGGAGTCCTCAATTGCGGCGACGCATTGGTTATATGAGTCAGAAATTCACTCTTTATGATGACCTGACAATTCTAGAAAATCTAGAGTTTTACAGTGGCGTTTATGGCGTTCCTCGCAAATTGCGCCGAGAAAAAATAGATTGGGTAATTGCTACTTGTGGGTTAAAGGGACAGGAAAAAATGCTGACTGGACAGTTACCTGGTGGTTGGAAGCAACGGGTTGCTTTTGGTGCGTCGGTGATGCATGAACCTGATATTTTATTTTTGGATGAGCCGACATCTGGAGTAGATCCGCTTGCACGTCGTCAGTTTTGGAAACTGATTAACGACTTTGCTCGCAATGGTACGGCTATATTAGTTACAACCCATTATTTAGAAGAAGCTGAACAATGTAACCGCATGAGTTTTATGGTAGCGGGTGAAACTGTGGCGGAAGGTTCTCCGAGTTCAATCAAAGATTCTCAACCTGGACAATTAATAGAAATTGTTGCAAATAATAATCAAGCTACCTCCAAGTTATTGAAACAACATTTAGATTCTTGGCGGGTTTCTATCTTTGCTAATGGCTTGCATATAGTTCTAGATCACCCTGACGTAGAACTACCCGAAATCCGTCAACTTCTCCACTCTGCCAACTTGAGTATAGAATCCCTCCGTCCGATTCCTTTCTCATTAGAAGATGCATTTATTGGGATTGTGCAACGAGCGCAGATTTAGTGCAATCTATTAACATCTGGTGAAAAATAATGTAGAAACGCGAAATTTCGCATCTCTACTAACCGTATTGTTCTTTAGCCCAATATCCCGCCTTCAAAGAAATTTGAGGCTAATAGCAAAAACCCACTCAAAGTGGGTTGAAGGGGTTATTCATTTAGTCTACTTTTAGTAGACTTTGACTATGAGCCGCGCAAATAATATTAATCGCTCACGTTCAGTTAATGCATTCTTAACTTGCAGTTATTAATCACATACTAGCGTTGTTAATATAAGATTTATATATAGGACTCATATTTGATTTTTGTTGGCATAGCCTGCGCTCTGCGCTTAAAAAAACTCAGCACACTTTTTGTTAAGAGTTAAGAGTTAAGAGTTAAGAGTCTTCACGAGTAAGTTCATAAATCAAACCAGATTCCTATATATTACTCACTTTTAGTCTCTCGGTAAATAATAATGCTGTTAATTGTGCAATCGAAGAAATTCCTCAAGACAGTCCTCCCAAAACCCCTAATTTACAAGATTCAGGATTTACTATATAAAATTTCAGTGAGTCGGATACAGGGATTTAGTTTACGTCTCAATACCCCTGATCGCTATGTACTAGAAGAGATTATCATCCCTTATTTTATTGCCCACAAAGAATTTCATAAAATTCTCTTTGTTGGTTGTGATTGGTTCACTAAACCTTACAATGGCTACTTTAAGAACAAAGAATACTGGACTATAGAAATTGATGAATCTAGGAAAAAATATGGTTCAAAAAGACATATTGTTGATTCGTTTTTGAATCTAAGCAATCATTTTACTAATGATTACTTTGATGTGATAGTTTATAACGGAGTTTTTGGATGGGGTATTAATAATAGGGAAGACACAGAAACTTCTTTTCAACAATGTTTTCAATGTTTGCGACCAGGAGGGCTTTTAGTATTCGGATGGAACAATATTCCTCAAGCAAAGCCTTTTCCTGTAATCGAAGAATGTCAAAGTTTACAACAGTTTGAACCTTACGTTTTCAGTCCGCTATCTACTGTACAATATTCAGTACCGGATCAATCAGACGAACAGAAATTTGGCCATGTATTTAACTTTTACATAAAGCCTTTGCCTGATTGAGTAGGTCTGTTGCAAATATTTTTTGCGATTTATAATGAAAAGAATTATCGCTCAATGTATTAAAGAATTAGTTCAATTTCGTCGCGATCGCCTGACTTTAGCGTTAGCATTTTTACTACCATTCCTCACGCTGTTGATTTTTGGGTTTGCAATTCGCTTGGAAAGTAAGGATATTCCCTTAGTTGTTCAGGATTTTGACCATACCAATCTCAGTCGCAGTTATATTGAACGGTTGTATGCTACTAATCAGTTTATACCCCACAAATGGTCTGGTACAGATCCGGTACAGGATGCAATTGATCGGGGTATCGCTAAAGCAGCTGTCATTATTCCTCCCGAATTTAGCCGAGATATTCAAGGTAGTAAAAATACAGAAATACAAGTATTAATCGATGCTACTGATGTCAATAATGCCCGTGTCATCAAAAATAGCATTGAACAAGTAACCAATTTTTTCATGCGCGATCAAGGATTGCTACCCGCGACTAGTAGCATTACTCCCAACATACGTCTGTGGTTTAATCCTGGTCGATTGGAATCATTGTATATTGTGCCAGGAACTTATGCAGTTGTATTGTGGATTTTTCCTTCTTTGTTAAGTGCGATCGCTATGGTGCGAGAAAAGGAAAAAGGTACAATCTTGCAAGTCTATGCTTCGAGTATTAGCGCCACTGAATTACTACTTGGTAAAGGACTAGCATATCTGTTAATTGCCATCACTGAAGCATTAATCGCGATGATACTTGGTTCGGTTGTTTTTAAAGTTGGCTTAGTTGGCGATCCTACAACTTTAATAATTGGCTCTATTGTATTTATTGCCGATAGTGTATTGTTTGGTTTGTTATTAGGAGTGCGTAGTAGTAATCAAAATGCAGCTGTCCAAGGTGTTTCTTTAATTGGATTTATTACTGCTTTATTACTCTCTGGTTTTATCTATCCACTCAACAATATTCCTTTTCCACTTTCTTTAGTTCCTAATGTTGTTCCCGCTCGTTATTACATTGATATCACTCGTGATGCTTTTGTACGCGGAACAGGATGGGCTGGTGTCTGGTTTGATTTAGTTATGCTGACTATATTAGGATTAATCTTTTTTAACGTCGCTCGTCGATTTTTAAGTCGAATGCAATTATCTGATTAATATCGAAATATAGGAATTTGAACAGGGAACTCTTAACAGGGAAAAAAATAAAATATTAATTCTACACAACATAAAAATAAACAGAATTATTGAGAGGTATCAATTGTTATGACTATGGTTACTGCTAAGTGGACAATTGACGAATATCACCGCATGATAGCTGCTGGAATTTTGAGCGATCGCAAAGTTGAATTGTTGAAGGGAGAAATAGTAGAAATGTCACCAGACGGGGAACCCCATGCTTATTGTAGTCATGAAGCGGGCGAGTATTTATCCGAGTTATTAGGCAAGTGTGCCACAATACGTCAAACCAAGCCTATCACCTTACCCAACGAATCGGAACCAGAACCAGATATTGCCATTGTCCAACGCTTGGGGCGTGAATATCGAGAACATCATCCCTATCCAGAAAATATTTTCTGGCTAATTGAGTATGCTAACTCCAGTTTAGAGAAAGATTTAGAAACAAAAAGCAAAATCTATGCAGAAGTTGGAATCCCAGAATATTGGGTTGTCAACCTCAAAAAGCTGCACTTGGTAGTATTTCGAGATCCGATAGATGGAGAGTACGCCACAAAATTTACATTGACTGCTGGAAAAATTCAACCCCTTGCATTCCCAGAGATTTCTGTTGCAGTAGAGCAGATTCTTAATGGCTAGCTAATGAAGTTTGTAGTAAGCAATGCGCTTGCTTAAATTGTAACTGAATCGCCCAAGACAAATCTATCAGCCACTAGAAAATTTTTATCTAAAATAATTCCATCCTTGATGTTGATATGAAATTTATTCTTCGATTATTTGAAACTCCCTTTTGGTCATTAGTACGTAAAGAATTTTGGCAAATCCTGCGTAATAAACAGTTAATTGTATTGTTAATTGTGCCACCCACAGTGCAATTATTAATTTACGGTACAGCGCTTAATCCTGATGTTCATAATTTACGGTTGGGTGTGATTGATTATGCAAATGTGGAAGCAAGTCGAGAATTAGTCACAGCTATGACTTCCAATGGTGTTTTTATCTTAGAATCAGTTCCCAGCAGTGAAAAAGAATTAGGTCGTCAAGTAGAAAAAGGAAAACTAGACGTTGGGGTAATTATTCCACCAGAATTCGCGCGTCAGCTAGCAAATAAATCAGCCAAAATTCAAGTTTTTATTGATGGAGTAAATGCTAATACAGCAGGAATTGCGAGCGGTTATATTAATCAAATTATTCAACAATACAATCGCCGATTAGCAAATGCTCAAGTGAGTCCAGTTGTGTCACCTCAAGTAGTGTTTCTCTACAATCCTGGATTAACAAGTAGCTGGTTTTTTGTCCCCGGAGTTATGGGTTTAGTGTTGACATTAATCGGGACATTGGTATCAGCAGCAACAGTAATTAGAGAGAAAGATACAGGAACTTTAGAACAATTGTTGATGACACCTGCGGGAAACTGGGAGATTTTACTCGCAAAAATCGTACCTTTAGTGTTTTTGATGATGGCAGATGTTGTACTAGCTTTAACTTTAGGATTGGTAGTTTTTCATTTACCATTTCGTGGTAATATTTTGCTGTTTTTTGCCTTATCGGCTGTGTATGTATTTGTAGGAATTAGCTTGGGAATGATGTTAGCAACCATCACGCGATCGCAACAGCAAGTGTTACTCACATCCTTTTTTATCAATATGCCATTAGTACAAACTTCCGGTGCGATCGCTCCCATCGAAGCAATGCCACCTTTTTTCCAATACTTATCTTTCCTCAACCCTTTACGTCATTACATCACCATTGTTCGAGGAATTTTACTCAAAGGAGTAGGTTTTGATGTCCTTTGGATGAATGTTTTAGCATTAGTTGGTTTTGCTGTGGTGTTGATGACAATTAGTGTAAAGAGATTTCGCAGTCAGTTAAGTTAAGTAGTACTGGTCAAGTTTAAATTGATGGATAACAAAGTTCGTAGTCAGGACTTAAGTCCTTATTTTTTAAGCACGCACATTGCTTAGTAAATTACAACAAAAAACAGGTCAACTTAAGTATAGTTAACCTGTCGTGACGTACTCCACACACTCCCCTTTCAGGGTGAGTGCGGGCTACGAGCGCGACTCTTCTATGAAGACATTAACTGAGCTTTGAGGGCGTGCGTCCCACGCGCCTTTTTCTGTTTGGAAGTTTTTGTTTTTAATAGGCTGCATTTCTGCATTTAATTGGATTACACCTATTGATTCAATTGTACCATTTGGTTATTGAAAACGGAAATATTTTGGTAAAAACTCAACTATCACTTTTATTTGTTTATGCGATGCATAAACAAATAAAAGTGATAGTTGAGTTTTTACCTCGCAATTCATCTCATCACTTCCGATCAAGCGGTAAGCGAGAGGCTTCTTGCTGCTTGAGCTAAAATTACTTGTTACCTGTCTGAGCAGCTACTTCATCTGCAAAGCTGGTTTCTTGCTTTTCAATACCTTCACCCAGAACAAAGCGAACGAAACGACGCACTTGGATATTTTCACCAATTTGAGCGATCGCTTGTTTAACTAGTTCTTCTACTGTGATGCTTTGATCACGGATGTAAGGCTGATCCATCAAAGTCAATTCTTTCAGGCGCTTATCAATGCGTCCCTGAACGATTTTTTCTTTAACATTATCAGGCTTGTTGGAAATGTCATCGCGTCCCATCTCAATATCTTTTTCCTTTTGGACGATATCAGCTGGGATGTCTGACACTTTCACATACTCTACGTTTGGACAAGCCGCAATTTGCATGGCGACGTTCCGCACGAGGGTTTGAAACTCTTCGCGGCGAGCAACAAAGTCAGTCTCACAGTTTATTTCTACAAGTACACCGACTCTACCACCAGTGTGGATATAGCTGCCTACGAGTCCTTCCGCCGCCACCCGATCAGCTTTGGCTCCGGCTTTAGCAATACCCTTTTTCCGCAGCCATTCTTCGGCTTTGACTAAATCACCATCGTTTTCTTTTAGCGCCTTTTTGCAGTCCATCATGCCAGCGCCCGTTTTTTGGCGTAGCTCCTGGACGAGTTTTGCAGATATTTCCGCCATTTTGCCTCAATTCCTACTTAGACTGACATTTCAGTGAACAGTTATCAGTTATCAACTAGTAACTGTTCCCTGTTCCCTGTTAACTGATTATTCTTGCTCTTCTTCGTCAGGAACGAACGAGTCAGAAAAATCGCTTTCTTCGTAATCGTATTCTTCCTCGGCACCTTCGTAGTCTTCGTATTCCTCTTCTGCATCCAGCTGACCGTGACGACCTTCATAAATCGCGTCCGCCAATTTACCGACAATCAGTTTAATTGAGCGGATGGCATCATCATTGGCTGGGATGGGAATATCTACTACATCTGGGTCACAGTTTGTGTCCAACATAGACACAATGGGAATTCCAAGCTTAATACATTCTTGAACTGCGTTATATTCCCGGCGTTGGTCTACAATTACCACAACATCGGGGACTTTCCGCATAATTTTAATGCCGCCCAGGTATTTTTGAAGCTTTGACAACTCACGACGTAGCATTGAGGCTTCTTTTTTTGGCAATAAATCAAGAGCGCCGCTTTCTTCCCGACGTTCCAAATCTTTGAGACGGTCTACCCGCGTTTTGATCGTCGCCCAGTTAGTGAGCATCCCGCCCAACCAGCGCTGGTTAATGTAGTGAGCGCCACAACGGGAAGCTTCTTGAGCAATAATACCTGCTGCTTGTCGCTTAGTGCCAACAAAAAGGAACTTTTTGCCTTGTTCGGCTTGCGATCGCATATAAGTATATGCATCTTCCATCAACTGGGCTGTTTGCACCAAGTCAATGATGTGTACTCCGTTGCGGGCAGTATAGATGTATGGAGACATTTTTGGGTTCCATCTGCGGGTCTGATGACCAAAATGAACCCCCGACTCCATCATCTGAGCCAAAGAAACTACTGGCATATTTTTACTCCTATTCGGGTTAAACCTCCATCCAGGTGGATTCCCTTATTGGAAACACCCGAAAGCCTGGATGTGCGGAATTTTAAAGAACCATAATAGGGTAGCATATTTTGGAATTGGGGAAAGGGAGACTTATCAGTTATCAAATTAAACTGGTCACTGTTAACTAGACCTCTTGCAAAAGTCGAATGAACCCCCCTCATTCCCCCCGTGAACGGGGGGAAGATTTAGTTCCCTCCCCGTAAACCTGCGGTGTACACAGAAGTCTTATAAAGTTGCCTAGTAGCGTTTTGATCCCCCCTAACCCCCCTTAAAAAAGGGGGAACTAGAATCAAAGTCCCCCTTTTTAAGGGGGATTTAGGGGGATCAGAGGATTTATGTGTACACCGCAGCCCCGTAAACGCTTAGGGTTAGGGTGGGGTAAAAATATTTTTGCAAGAGGTCTACTGTTAACTGTTAACAGTTAACAGTGACCAGTTAATTGATTCATGCCCAATCACCTTACTTCTCCATAGGCTTCATACACACCCTTGACGTTATACCAATTGAGGAAAATTCGAGCAATTTCTAAAGCCAATTGGGGCTTACCTCTATTAATCAGCCATTGCAAAAATGGAGCCATTGTTCGCTCATTCAAAGCACCATTTAATGAAAGAATTCCCCACAGTAAGCGATGTAACCAAGTCATTTGAATCATCATTCGCACTTCCCAAGTTGGGTGTTTTTGATAAAACAAAACTCCCATTCTTCCGCGCTGAATTTCTTTGTCAATCAAGCTCTTAATTTGATCTAAGTTAAAGGGCGGATGCCAATGGTAGCCTACTGCCTGTGGACATTTAATCAGTGTTAAACCCAGTTTTTTCAGCCTTATGCCTAATTCTAAATCTTCCCAACCATAAAGCTGAAAACTCGTATCAAATAATCCTGCTTTCTCTAACCAGTGCTTCGGAATAGCAACATTACCTGTAGCAAAAAAAGCGGCAGAAAAATCTGTTATTTTGTATGGTTCAGAGGTGGGGTGGTCAAAATTGCAAGTATTAATGACTGCACCATAGGTAAAAGCGCGATCGCTTCCCAATTTTGAGTGTCCCTGCACTAGTGCGTCAGCATGAGCTTGTAGAAAATTTTCTGTCACCACTAAATCGCTATCTATAAAGATAATAGTGTCTCCCTGTGCGTTCTCTACACCTAAATTCCTTGCTACAGCAGGGCCTTGATGGTTTTGCTGAAAGGTTCGCACATGGGGAAACTCACTTTTGTGTGTCTCCAACCATTCCAATGTGCCATCAGTAGAACCATCATCCACCAAGATAATTTCGTAACCAGCGATTGAACTAGATGCACTCAATTGCTGTATTTCTAATGCTCTGAGGCACTTTGACAAAATTGGCTGGCGATTGTATGTCGGAATCACAACGCTAAAAAACACAGTATCACTCACCACACTACTACCCATCTTTTAAGATAGGACAACTCACGCACAAACACTGTTCCTTCTTTGTTTTGGACAGATTTTTCAAGCAATTTATCGAACTAACGTCAAAATAAAGCATTTAACTGCATAAATTGGTTTGCTTACACCCATATCAAAGTTGGAAGAGTATTTCCAAGACAATTTGTCTTGGAAATGATTGTGGGGGTGTAGGGATGTAGAAGGAGTCATCTTTTCATAGGCTGGTTGTGTGATTGATCACATGGAGGTCTAGCTTGGAAATAAAGAGTTCAGTAGCGCCTACGGGATTAGGAGAAAAAGGGAAGGAAGAGTGGAGGTCAACAAGGTAAAAGAAAACCATCAACCACTGTAAGAGTCTTAGTTTTGGCTCTCGTACTAACTATTAGTAACCAACCACTAATTATGAAACTAACTATTCCCGAACTTTCTTTAGTTGTTCTTATCGGTGCTTCTGGCGCTGGAAAATCAACTTTTGCACGTAGACTTTTTCAACCTTTTGAGATTTTATCCTCAGATTTCTTCCGGGGATTGGTATCAGATGATGAGAGTAATCAATTTGCTACCAGAGATGCTTTTGATGTACTACAACTGATCACTGCTAAACGGCTCACAGCAGGAAAACTGACCGTTATTGACGCGACCAATATCCAGCCAGAAGACCGGAAAATTTTTGTGCAATTAGCACGAAAATATCATTTTTTTCCAGTAGCGATCGCTCTCAACCTACCTGAAGATATTTGTCACCAACGTAACCAACAACGCTCAAACTGTCAGTTTGCTTCCCATGTGGTGCGGCGTCACACCCAATTTTTACGGCGTTCTCTACGTGGATTGGAAAGAGAAGGTTTTCGCTACGTATATATTCTTAATTCCACAGTAGAAATTGAGTCCGTAGAAATTGAACGTCAGCCTCTGTGGAATAACCGCAAATACGAACACGGCCCTTTTGACATCATCGGTGATATTCATGGTTGCTGTGATGAACTAGAAGCTTTATTGGAAAAATTAGGTTACGTCAAAGGGGGAGTTGGGGGACAAGGGAGACACGAAGACATGGGAAATATTATTACTCCCCCCACTCCCCCCACTGTATGGAACGCTCCTACCTACTATCATCCCCAAGGACGCAAAGCTGTTTTTTTGGGTGATTTGATAGATCGGGGGCCACGTATTCTCGATACGGTTAAATTAGTACGAAATATGGTGGTGGCAGGTACAGCTATCTGTGTTCCTGGTAATCATGAAAACAAGCTTTTGCGGAAATTACGGTGTAAAACTGTCAAGGTTAATCATGGTCTAGAGAAAACTTTGGCTGAAATAGAAGCTTTGCCAGCAGAATGGCGTGAACACTATACCAAAGAATTGAAAGCATTTTTAAATACTTTAGCGACTCATTACGTCCTTGATGATGGTCGGCTAGTGGTTGCTCACGCTGGGATGAAGCAGGAATATCAGGGACGAGGCTCGGCTCAAATCCGGGAATTTGCTTTATATGGTGAAACAACAGGAGAAATAGACGAGTTTGGCTCGCCCATCCGTTACAATTGGGCAACAGAGTACAAGGGTAAAGCAATGGTCGTTTATGGACACACACCCGTACTCTCAGCAGAATGGCTGAATAATACTATTAATATTGACACAGGTTGTGTTTTTGGAGGCAAACTTACAGCTCTGCGCTATCCAGAAAAAGAATTAGTAAGTGTTTCTGCTGCTCGTGCTTATACCCAACCAAAACCTATTGATGGCGTTGTGACACAAGCAACAACAGCCCAACAACAGGATGATGTGCTACATATTGATGATGTATTGGATAAGCGAATTATTCATACCCGCTTACTACCTAATATTAAAATTCGAGAAGAAAATGCGATCGCAGCTCTAGAGGTGATCAGCCGTTTTGCAGCCAATCCCAAATGGCTAATTTATCTACCACCTACCATATCTCCAGTGGGAACATCCCCATTTTTGGGATACTTGGAACACCCCGAACAAGCCTTTGCTTACTATCGTAACCAAGGAATTTCGCAACTCATATGCGAAGAAAAACATATGGGTTCACCAGCAGTAGTAATTGTTTGTCGGGATGAAACAGCAGCGAAAAAGCGCTTTGGTGTAGTAAATGAGGGTATTGGTATCTGCTATACCCGTACAGGTAAAAAATTTTTTGAAGACCCGACTCTAGAAACAGAATTATTGGTACGCTTAAATACCTGCCTTACTGTTAGTGACTTTTGGGAAAAATTTCAGACTGACTGGGTATGCTTAGAGTGTGAACTAATGCCTTGGTCAGCTAAAGCTCAAAGACAATTACGAGAACAATATGCGCCTGTTGGCGTTGCATCACGCCTGGCTCTTGGTGATGCTGTCACCTTACTGGAGAAGGCTGAACGACGTGGTGTAGATGTGACTCTACAATTAACTAACTATCAACAAAAAGCTGAGATGGCTGAAAAATACGTCACAGCTTACCGTCGCTACTGCTGGCCTGCTAATCAGATTTCTGACTATAGACTCGCACCCTTTCACATCTTGGCAACAGAAACAGCTGTCCACACCGACAAAGACCATCAATGGCACATGCAAGAGGTAGCAAATATTGCTCTGCATGACCCCGGCTTACTATCACTAACAACATATAAAGTAATAGATTTAACAAACCCAAGCAGTGAAGCAGCAGGAGTAACTTGGTGGGAAGAACTGACAGCAATGGGTGGTGAAGGCGTGGTTATTAAACCAATGCAATTTATTATCAAAAACAATCAGGGAATTATTCAACCTGCGGTGAAATGTCGCGGACAAGAGTATTTACGAACTGTTTATGGCTTGGAGTGTTCTACACCTGAAAACATGAAACGTTTGCGTCAACGGGGATTATCACTCAAGCGTTCTTTAGCAAAGCGAGAGTTTGCTTTGGGTGTAGAAGCATTAGAACGTTTCGTGACTCACGCACCTCTACGTCGTGTCCATGAATGTGTCGTTGGAATTTTGGCTCTAAAAAATGAACCTGTAGATCCGAGGTTGTAGGGGATTGGGGGAAGGGAAACTACGCACTCTTGTGAGTGTTCTGCGTTGTAGCAGATGGCATGGACAAAGAGAATTTTTGCTAACTAACCAATCAGCTACTAGCATCATATATCAGGAGAATTGTTATTATCAAGATATTTAGCTCGTAATTCTTCTAATTCTTCGTCGATTTTGCTGTTAGGAGCAGGTTGATTTGCTGATGGTTGGGGCGATCGCGTTGTTTTGTTATTTGCAGATTTATGAGAACCGAGAAATGTAGTTCTCATTTCTTCTAATTCTTTTTCAATAGGATTATGACTATGAGTAAGAGTAGAAGTGGGTGTTGCTGGAGGTGAAGTCACAATTGGCTTTGCAGGTAAGCTAATACTGGTAGCAACAGACGATTTTTTATTTAAGTCTTTGAGGACTTCATCTGTAGTTTGGTAACGCTGGGCGGGAATGGTTTGGAGCATTTTGTTTAAAATACCGCTTAATTCCTCGCTGACGGGATTTTTAACGTAGTGTTGCCAAACCCAAGTAGCGTTATTAATATCGTATAAATCGAAAGGCGATCGCTCGGTTAATAACCGTACAGAAGTTGCACCCAAGCTGTAGATATCACTGGCAAATATGGCTTGTCCTCGCATTTGCTCTGGTGCAACATATTCTGGACTACCAATGCTTGTACCAGTACGATTAAGGGCTGTGTGAGTAACAATCTTAGAAGCACCAAAATCTACGAGAAATAAATCCCTCTTATGTTGATTTTCCTCGCCTTCCAAGGGAAATCTACGACGAATAATATTTTCAGGCTTAATATCTCGATGAATAACCTGCCTAGCATGACAAAATTGTAAGACTGACAATAAATTATTCAGCAGTTGCCGAATCTGCATTTCGTTAAAAGCCCCTTTTGCAGCCAATTCTTCTCCCAGATTTTGCCCATCGATAAATTCTTGCACAAGATATTGCCTGTCATCTTGGGTAAAATACGCCAGCAGTTCTGGAATTTGTGGATGTTTCCCTAATTCATCCAGTCGCATTGCTTCCTGATTAAATAACTCCACTGCTTTTTGTACAGTACTAGTACCTTGCGCTTGGGGATAAAATTGCTTAATCACACAACGCGGTTTAGAAGGTTTATCCTCATCCACTGCAAGAAAAGTTCTACCAAAACCACCTTGTCCTATAGGTTTAATGGCACGGTAGCGTTCCTTAAGAAGCAACTTAGCACCGCAAGTTTGGCAAAACTTCCCATTATTCTTATTTTGGGGTTGGGGACAGCTGGGGTGAAGACAATAGCTTAAATAGCTCATATTGACGACGGGGGGACACCTGTCTCTATTTTGCCCTGCTCAGGAGAAAACGGAAAAGAACAAGGCCTGAAGGCTAAAAATTTTGCCGTGATCAAAAATACTGACAATGTATAATGCTTATATTGTTTTTTCAGACGTAGTGTACTATTTATAATTTGTTAACTACGTAAAATATACTAGAAAAAGTGTGATAAAAAAACAACACTTTTGACTATCTACCGAGCAAGAATTCCGGAAACAGGGAGCATTCACCGAAAACCTAAATATAAATAGTGACTTAATAAGCAGCTCATGGCCTACCACATGATCGGTCAAGTACTACAAGGACAGTATCAAATTGTCCAAAGTTTGGGTGCTGGTGTGTTTGGACAAACATACGTTGCAATTGACGTTGAACAGCCACATCAACCTAAATGTGTGATTAAGCAATTAAAGGTTTCTAGCTCCCAACCTGCGTATTTACAATCGTTGAGGTTGCACTTTCTCACTGAGACCGAAACGTTGAAGCATTTGGGACATCATGATCAAATTCCTCAATTGATTGCTTGTTTTGAAGAAAACGAACGTTTTTATTTGGTACAAGAGTTTATTGAAGGACATGCACTAACAGCAGAATTGCCAATTAATCAACGTTCGGATTATTTATGGGCTGAATACGAAATTATTCAATTTTTAAAAGATGTATTAGAAATTCTAAAATTTGTTCACTCGCAAGGGGTAATTCACTGCGACGTTAAGCCCGAAAATTTAGTTCGACGTGCCAGTGATGGTAAATTAGTCCTCATTGATTTTGGTTCTATTCAACCAATAAATTTTGGTGCAGATACAGTATTGCCAATCTATAGAGTTCCTGTTACTTCATTAGGTTATATTCCCCCAGAACAATTTATCGATCAAACACAGCCGAATAGTGACATTTATGCTTTGGGTATGATTGCGATCCAGGCTTTAACGGGTTTGTCCCCATTGCAATTAAAAATAGATCCTCATAGCAATGAATTTCTTTGGCGTTCTTATCATACTCCTATTAGCGATTATCTCGCTGCAATTCTCAGCCAAATGATCCGTTATAACTACAAAGATCGTTTTCAGTCAGTACCTGAAATATTGCGGGCGCTGGAGCAAATGTCTATGGAATATTACCCAGTACAGACAATAGATTTGCAGTATGCTACATCAATAAATTCAAATTCTTCTAGTGAGCAAAAAAATAATGTTGTTCGAGAAGATGTATCTACGAAATCACCTCCTTTGCTGACAGGAATGAGAGTAGGACTGTTGGCTAATTCTTTAGTGATGGGATTTGGAGTCTATTCTTTAATGAATTCTCCAGCCTATTCTGGAACAGAAACTTTATATAAAGCAACAGAAGAATTTCAAGATGGAGATTTGGAAGAAGCGATCGCTCTGGCGAAATCTATTCCGTTAAAGAGTAATGTTTATCCAGAAGCACAAAGTACAATTGAAGAATGGCAAAGGCAATGGCAACTTGCTACTGAACAATATTTATTAGCTAAACAAGCATTAGAACAAGAACAATGGTCAGAAGTTATACACGCTGCTTCTCAAATACCTGATATTTTATATTGGCAGTCAAAAACAGATCCAATTGTTAAGCAAGCTCAAGCCAAAATCGAAACACAAACAAACAATTTATTATCAAGAGCTTATGAAAAAGCTGGTAATAAAGATTTTAGTACTGCTTTAGAATATCTTCAGCAAATTCCTCAAGAAAATTCTGTTAATCATTTAGTTCAACAAAAATTAACAGAATATCAACAGAAGCAGCACATTAGAGCAATTTTTCTGTTACAACAAGCCTATAATAAAGCGGAAATAGGTGAGTTTAACACAGCTGTAAATTTCCTCCAACAAGTTCCGAAAAATTCTTCTGTATATGCAACTGCTCAAGCTAAATTAGAAGAATATGTCCAAAAGCAACGTTTGCAAGGCAAAAATCAAAAAGTAGCTCCACCTAAAGTTGTTGCTACATTATCAAAAGAAACATCAACCAGTAAATCTTTTGAGCCAGGTTCCTTAATGCAAGAAGTGAACATTACACCAAACACAACATCTTTATAACAAATTGGTAACTAATTTTTGTCTTGATTAATCTTATTTATAAGTAGCCAAGATGAATAAAAAACCTCACCCCCTTCCTCTCTCCTTGGTAAAAAGAGGGGTGTCTGATAGGACGGGGTGAGGTTATATATTTTATATTGAATTGGGTAAACGTAAATTCAAAGCGATCGCATCTAAATAAGGTTCAAAAACTGCCAGATTTTCTAATTTATCAAACTTACCTGTTTGGGAAGCTGGATCAAAAGCAGTAGCAATCACATAAAGTGCTTTGCCATCAAAAGTAACATAACCTACATGTTGTTCTTGCACTCCACCTTGACGCTTTAGCCCAACAAAGCCATATCGAACTCCAGGAAGTTTACCAATTTGTACTTTTTGAGACGGATAGCTGGAAAAATTAATGCGATCGCCGTAACTACCTTGACGATCTTTCTCCAATCCAGCGTAATGTTCATTTACCCAAGTATTCAGTGCTGACGATAGTTGAGTCTGATATTGAGGATTTTGAGAGTCTATTTTTTTACTAGGATCAATACCAGCTTGAGCCAAAAACTTTTGAAAATTTGGCTGTTTTTCTAGTGGTAAAATTAACATCTCTACCGTACCAATACGCTGGCCATTTGCAGAGATACATAATAGAGATGTATTACCATCACAAGGTAAAACTTGCCAACCTTTAGGACTAGCAGTTTTCTCCACAAATTTTTTCCAAACATTATTTCCATTAGGACTAGCAGTAGTAGCGCGAGAAACTTGTACCACTTTCGCAGAATCACTCTTTTGAGAAGAGTTAGAACCAGTAACCTTTAATCCTAGTGGTACAAAAACCAACAAAGCTGCACCGATTATTAGATGATAAAGTCGTAGCATTTTAACACAAGGAGTATATCAAGAGTTACAAAATCAAAGTAACAACAAAAGATTGAGATTGGTAATGGAAAAACAAAAGAAATGCTAATGACTACCAAAGAGTGGAATATACAGTTATTAAACCAATATCTTGTACCTAGCCCTAGCGATGTTCGTAATCGCACGCCAGGTACTACAACTGTTGGAAGCCCCAAAAGCGCATTTGGTTATACAAATTTAAGTCTACCGAAGCAGACTAACGAAAAATCAAAGCTTTTAAAATCACGTAGGTGATCTTCCCTTCAGGAAGCCACTACGCATAGTGTGTGTGTAGCTGCGACTTCTAGTCGCTTGGTGCAAGATATCAATAAACACACACAATATAAGAAAATTTGTTAACCATGACTGTAGCCATAACTACAAATTTTCAGTTGTGAGAAAGTCAAATCCCCGACTTCTTCAGTGAAGTCGGGGATCTTATTGTTGAGATTGTTTACGAATGATTGATGCATCGTAGGGACGTACGAATGTACGCTCCTAACGATATTTGTATCATCAAAAAAGTGAAATGGTATTAACTCGAAACTTTCAAAGATTTTAAACTTCAGCACCTGGTTTTGGTTCAGCACCCATAGGTGAGACATAATCACGGAAAATATTTATTTGCTGACCAAAATCTAATTCTTTAATTTTATTCAAAAGTTTCTTAGCTTCAGAAGAAAGCTGATAGTTAGGAGGCATAGGAACGATAGTAGCATTTTCCATTCCTTGCGCTAAACGATACCAAAATAGCAACTTAGTAGTATCGCTCATTGAACCGTATTCACGAGTATATCTATTATCTGCTTTGTTGATTAAATCCCGTTGTAACTGTAGTTGTTCTTCGTGGGATAATTCCTTGACTTGATTGAACAAACCTTCAGCAATATTAGGTGAAACAGTGCTAGCATTGGGAGCAGCAGGAGTAATAGAATCACCCATTTCTGTATAAATGAACCAAAATAAAGCAAGCTGTTCATCTACAGGTAAATTTTGAAAAGCTTGGACACATTCGCGAATAGTTGGATCGTTGGTTTGAGTATATGTCATGATAACTCCAATTGCCATTAATTAAGATACCAATCGTAAACTTAACAAATCTTTATTGAGTATTTAACCCTACTGAAGACAGATGTGTCTCAATCAAATTGAATAATATTTCAAAGGAGTAATTGGTAATTGGTAATTGGTAATTGATAATAAAAAAAGACAAGGTGGTAATTTTTCTTCCTTGTCTCCCTTGTCCCTTATTCCCTTATTCCCTGCGCTCTTTATAATCTTCACTAGACTTGGGATCTAACTCCCAACGTCTGTCGTCACGCTGTTCTAACATATCGTTTGTGCGGAGAAACGCGAAATCATTCATCTCCATTCCGACAGCAGCACCAATTTCATCAACAATATCTTGATCTGGAGTAGGGGCGGTACCACCTGGTGTCTCATCTCCAACTTCCGCTTCTTGTTTCCAATCTGCATCTATATCTCCCCCTGTAATTGTGGGGCTACTTTGTCTATTGTCCCGGATTTGATCGCGCAGTTTGCGATCGCCTATGTTATAGCCTGGTTCATCCTTAACACCAGTACCATAAGACTCTGTAATTTCCTTCGGTAAGTCAGAAATTTGTGAAGGTAAATTCTCCTGTTGAGCTTGTTTATCTGGATCTACTTGGTTTAGTTGAGCATCTAAATCTTCTTGAGCTTGATAATTTTGTTGAATGTTTGGATCTACCATAAATACTAGCTATTTGTTGCATCCTCACAATAACGCTTTATTTTCTATAGGTTCTCTTCCAAGCGATGTATACCTCTAGAAATAAAATCATTTCAACCTTTAGAGCGAAGAGCAGTTAGGGATTTGTGAATACTCTTAAGAAGTGAATCCACGCTATAGCCACTTCAGAAAAGTTATGAGTTATGAATGTTATTAATATTCATATATTTATAGCTCATAACTATTTTTTCAAGCTAAATCATAAGTAGGAATGTAAAAAACCGTTTTATCAATCTATTTCCTAAGACAGACTCAAATTGATGCGAAAATGCTTCCTGTGATTGAAGACATCTATAAATGAAAACATAAAATTGATTCTCATGGTCAAGTTATTAATACAGAGTTAGGATTTTTACTTACTGAATTTTACAAAAATATTCAAGTTTAAATCCTAACTATTTCTTATGTATTAACTCAGAAATATTATCTATTTTGATTGAATTAAGTAAATCGCTGGGAATAAACATAATTAAGTTACGAAAAGTAAACATGCCTAAAAGCCTTACCAATAACATAGACGCGCCTTCTTCGGCTTCAAGGTAGAGTATGACAAATGACGACCCCAATTAGTTAGCTTTATTTGTGCCTACTTACTTAGTTGACATCAAAAATAAATTGGAAATGTATTTACAAGAGGTAAAAAAATGAAATATGACGAATTTATTACACATGTTCAAAGTGTTGCTCAGTTAGATACTCGTGAAGAAACAGAACGCGCTACTCGTGCCACACTAGAAACAATAAAAGAACGAATTGTTGGTGATGAAGCAAAAGATTTAGCCTCACAGTTGCCAAAAGAATTGGCAGAATGTTTGCATGGGAGAGAAGGTCAAAATGGTGGATCATTTTCACTGCAAGATTTTATCTCACGGGTGAGTAAAAAAGAGGGTGTAGAACCGACTGTTGCTGTAATGCATATTCGTTCTGTTTTTACAGTTTTACTAGATGCTGTGACACCTGGAGAATTTGCTGATTTTCAGAGTAATTTTTCAGATGATTATGCAGAATTATTTCCAACTGCATCAACTAGTGAAATACCAGGATAATTCCTGAGTATTAGCCAATATTGAGTGAGCTATATAAGCTACACAATCAATATCAAACACCAAAAAACATTTAAGTAAGGAAAATTAATGACACTTAACAATTCCAGCAAAAAAAAAGTTGCCATACTGATAGAGAACGACGTGGAGGATGCAGAATTTCAAGTACCATATAATGCGCTTAAGCAAGCGGGGATGGAAGTAGTTGTTCTCGGTTCCCGGATGAATGAAAAATATCATGGGAAAAGAGGTAAAGTTTCTATGCAACCCGATGGCACAACAACAGAAGCAATGGCTTCTGCATTTGATGCTGTAATAATTCCGGGTGGTATGGCTCCCGACAAAATGCGGCGGAATCCCAATACAGTAGGTTTTGTCCAAGATGCTATGCAGCAAGGAAAACTAGTAGCTGCGGTTTGTCACGGGCCACAAATTCTAATTGAAGGCGACTTGCTTAGAGATAAACAAGCCACTGGCTTTATAGCAATTCGCAAAGACATGATCAATGCTGGTGCTAATTACATAGATCAACCTCTAGTAATAGATGGGAATTTAATTACATCCCGTCAACCTGGAGACTTGGCAATATTTACCACAGCGATTTTAAGTCGTTTAGGTTATGGTGGCAAAGAAGCTGCATTACCTGATGAAAGTGACCAAACAGCCGAATGGTGGAAATTAGCTGACGCTTGGGGTGGTTCCACCAAAGGTGAGATTATTAAAGCTTTAAATACTGCTTTAGCTGGTGAGCGTTATAGTTTAGAAGCTTTAGATAATTACATCCAAAAAGTATCAGATGCACAAATAAAATCTCTCTTCCAACAGATGATTCCTGTGAGACAGCAGCACATTCAAAAATTGGAAGCACGGCTGGAAGAACTGGGTGAAAAACCTTCTTTGGCTGCAAATATTGCCGATAAATATGCCAAAGTCAAAACCACTCTCACTGGTAGTGATGATATCTACCAATTACGCAGCGCCTTGGGTGATTTACAAACGGGTATAGGTGACATTGGTAACTTGATGGCTGCACTTACTGACCCAGTATCAACCATGATTTTCACCGAAATCCATGAAGACCTTTTAAAATGCGAACAGCATTTAGTAGAGCTGTATCGATCGCGGATGGATATAGAGATCAAACCTGCTCAACCGACTACAGGTGCAGCTGCGACTATGTAGGTTAAAGAGGAATAGGACGCTGCTTGAGGTTGATTGTTTGTAATTGGACTTGGTGTCTTGGTGGTTAAATTAAAATTTATTTTTCACCATTAAGACACTAAGACACAAAGAAAATAATGCTTTATAAGGTTACACCTTGATAGGGATAGGAAGCCATACACATGAACAAAGCTATCAAAGTGGAAAAGACGGTAACAATTAATAAATCGGCAGATGAACTTTACCGTTTTTGGCATAACTTTGAGAATCTGCCCAAGTTTATGAAACATCTGAAATTTGTGAAGGTGTATGACAACAAAAGGTCACATTGGATCGCCAATGCACCTCTAGGTCAAAGCGTGGAATGGGATGCATATATTTTAGAAGATCGAGAAAACGAATTTATTTCTTGGGCATCCGCGCAAGGAGCAGATGTTGAGAATTCTGGTTTTGTCCGCTTCCAGAAAGCGCCTGGTGATCGGGGTACAGAAGTCAAAGTTGTTATGGAATATAACCCACCAGGGGGAGTATTGGCGGTGGCGATCGCCAAATTTTTTGGTGAGGAACCAGAACAACAAATTGGCGATGAACTTCGCCGTTTCAAAATGTTGATGGAAGCAGGTGAAATTGCCACAACAGAAGGACAATCAAAAGGACATGGTTAGTAATTAATAGTTAGGAACTATCAAAAAAAATATCCTAACAAACAAAATTATTTCAATAATTAAATCTTGAGGATTCCGATGAATAGAGTAATTTCTTTGGTTAAAAGTCTGCGTTTGCGTCAAATTATGACAGTTATTTTAGCTGGATTGACAATTTTTGTTATGCAGGCTTTTGGTAACGTACTGCCAGCCCAAGCTGATAACACAGTGAAATCACCATACGGTTATTATTACAAAGGCACACCAGACGAGAATGTTGGCAACCGACAATTTGACCAAAATAGAAATCTTACAAATAACGAAAAATCGATGGCAGATAACGCTAAAGATAATTTGAAAAACACTGCTGATAATATCCGCGAAAAACTCAATCTTGATGAGCCGCTACCCCAAAGCACAAAAGATTTCTTGAACTCAACTCAAGAGAAAACAGAAGATTTAGTTGAACCAATTACTAACACTAGAGAAGGCTACTATCAAGATAGATAGTTTCACTAAATAATTTGTTCTTTGTAATTAGTCATTTGTATCTGTGCAAATGACTAATCAGCAATAACTAAGGATTTATAATAATGAAAGCAGTTTGCTGGCATGGTGCCAATGATGTCCGAGTCGATACAGTGCCATATCCAAAAATTCTTAATCCTCGTGACGCTATCGTCAAAATTAGCTCAACAGCAATTTGTGGTTCAGACCTCCATCTTTACAACGGTTTTATTCCCACGATGGAAAAGGGTGATATTCTGGGTCACGAATTTATGGGGGAAGTCGTTGAAGTTGGCAGAGGAGTAAATAATATTAAAGTAGGCGATCGCGTTGTTGTTCCTTTTACTATTTCCTGCGGTAACTGCTTTTTCTGTAACCGAGATTTATGGTCGTTATGCGACAACTCCAACCCCAATGGTTGGATCGCAGAAAAGCTGATGGGTCACTCACCTGCTGGTCTATTTGGCTACTCTCATATGCTCGGTGGTTATGCAGGCGGTCAGGCTGAATATGCCCGTGTGCCTTTTGCGGATGTGGGTTTGTTCAAAATTCCCGATGGTTTAACAGATGATCAAGTATTATTTTTGACTGATATTTTTCCCACCGGCTACATGGCAGCAGAAAACTGTCAGATTCAACCAGGAGATATTGTTGCTGTTTGGGGTTGCGGGCCTGTTGGACAATTTGCCATTAAGAGTGCTTTTATTTTAGGAGCAGAACGTGTCATCGCCATAGACCGTATTCCCGAACGTTTACGTTTAGCTGAAAGTTATGGTGGTGCGGAAACTATTAATAGCCTTCAACAAAGCCTTGACCTTCCGCATGGGACAAACTCACGTCCACAAATACTTACAGCCCTTACTTGAACTCATCCAAGAAGGCAAAATCGATCCATCATTCATAATTACCCACAAACTACCCTTAGAACAAGCACCCCACGGCTACGAGATTTTCAAACACAAAAAAGATAACTGCATTAAAGTCGTCCTCAAACCATGAGACAACCCCCCAACACGACAATAGCAACTCTATTCGCCCGTAACTGGTGGACATTGGTATTTCGCGGTGCGATCGCAATACTTTAAATTGGAATACATCAGGGCTACCAGTTATTTAGGGACTTCCAAAAAATAACTATAGAAATAGAATATAAGGAGAAAACTATGCCTGACACAAGCATTAAAAAAGTAGATTCTGCCTATTCTCCCAAAGGTGAACATGGTGAAAAATACCTCGCATCTGGTAAATCAATTTCCATGCGCCTTTGGGAAAATGAACAACCTGGAGAACCAAAACCAGCAACAACACGGGAGTATGAAACCGTGGGTTATGTAATTAAAGGTCGTGCTGAGTTACATATTGAAGGTCAAACCGTTTTGCTGGAAACAGGAAGTTCCTGGGTTGTAGCAAAAGGAGCATCTCACACTTACAAGATTTTAGAACCATTTACTGCCGTTGAAGCAACTAGTCCCCCTGCTCAAGTACACGGACGGGATGAAGGTTAAAAACCTACACTTTTGAGCTGTTCCCTGTTCCCCATTCCCTCTTTAAGATACAGCAACGACAGGTAATAACACTTGGGAAAGGGAATCACCGCCCGAACTAATTGTTAATGTAATAATTTCTGCTTCCATACCCACAATTGAATGATTACCAGGATTAATTGCATAGGCTGGAAAACAAGCCGCACTTAAGCTTAATCGCAAGGCATTACCTTTGGCAATTCGCACACAGGTAGCCTGCAATTGAATTTTTCTAGTGATGCGATTCATGCCATCTTGACAACGCAAATAACCTTGTGTCAAATTATATACTTTTCCATTAGGATAAATTTCTGATAGCACCACAGATAAATCAAAGCTGGGTTTATCTGCACTACAGGAAATAGCTACGACTACATCGCCTGCTAAATGCAAGTCAAAATCAAGTGGTTCACTGGTGTAAGTTAAAACATCTGAGCGACAATCAATATGCGATCGCTCAAAAATACCCGCAGGTATACTCGCATGACCACCCAAAGCAGGGACTGGTCGCCAGGGATCATGAACTAAGATGTCATCTATCCCAGATTCGGGGCAAGTTGTGCTGAGAATACCTTCATCCTCCCGAATATTGGCAATTCCATAACTTGACAAAAAGTAAGTCTTATGTTCAAATTCTGGAAGATTGGGAAAACCTTGCCAAGTATTACTGCCCATCTCAAACATCCATACAGGTAGCTGATTAGTTAAACCAGTGTCCACACCTTTAAGAAACTGGTCAAACCAACATATTTGCATCCGATCTACAGGGCTAATAGCATTAATACCAAAGTCTATTTCCCCAACTTTGCGACTCCAAGGTAAATGCGTCCATGGCCCTACTAAAAGCTGTTGGCGGTACTGACTCCGCGCTGCCATATCTTTGTATAAATTCAAAGTACCACGCAAATATGTATCAAACCATCCTCCAATATGAAACATGGGCAAATCAACATTTTTCAAATGCGTTTTGGGCGAAAGATTTTCCCAATAAGCATCAGGTTGGGAATGTTCTACCCACTCATGATAAAAAGAATCGGAGGCAAGATTTTTGAGGATTTCTGGACGGGTAGGAAGTGGATCGTATAGAGGTAAATTTCGAGATGCACTCAACAAACCTTGATAAGCTTGTCTATTTCCTCGCAAACGGGCGGTTTCCATCGCTAATTGTATCGCCCAAGCCAGATTTGTGTGCAAACAAAATGCACTGCCTTCATAAGCCCAATCTGTGTATACATCATAACTTATCATCGCCGGACAAATGGCTTTGAGGGCAGCTGGTTTAGCAGCAGCAGCATATAGTTGAGTCATCCCTTGGTAAGAGAAACCATACATCCCGACTGCACCATTACTACCAGGTAAACTTGCAGCCCAATTTACAGCATCTTCACCATCGGTAATTTCGTAAGTAAATAATTTGAATTTACCTGCTGATGTACCACGTCCCCGAACATCTTGAATCACCACAATGTAACCTTGGCTAGCGTACCAAGTCGGATGAGCATAGACAACAGTAGATGCGATCGCTCTACCATAGGGTTGGCGCATCAATAATACAGGAAATGTTCCTTCAGCATCCGGGCGATAAATATCAGCATCCAGACGGACTCCATCGCGAGTGTACATGGATGCATTTTGTTTGGGAAGGACTTTAAGCATGAGTATGATGGGGAGATGATAAATTCAACCACAGTATAGATGCAGATGCCCACAAATGAATTAGATGAAATTACATAGAAGATTATTGGCTGTGCGTAGATAGTAAATTTTTAATTGTTTAATTTTTAGCTTCATCGGTGAGAGAAAACCTATATCTCACTCAAAGAGGAGTATGGAATAAATTATCGGTTAAAAATGAAACACAATACCTTTTAACAACATTAAACCTCAACGTTAGAGGACTCTCAAAATCCAGACTAGATTGAAAATAGGATTGGGAATTAACTTAGCAGCAAAGGTAAAATTTTATTCATGAATATTTTTCTTAAAGCTATACACAGAGGTCATTTTGAGGATTTAGTGGCATTCGTGTAACCATGCTACCTTTAGCTTTTCTAAGCATCCACCTAACAATAACTTTATATTCAACGATACTTTATCTTTATTTCTTTAAAATATTATTTACTTTGAAGTAGTAATCTTGATGGAGAAAATTAAGTCAGTAGTTTTCGTTAAAGCCTGAGCATTTACTTGTCAAAAAAGCATGTAAACGCTTATACCAAAGTCTCTCTCTGTGCGGGAAAAATATTTTTACATTTTGTTTTAACGTATCTTAATTCAGTATTAATCTAAATTAATAGCGTAAAACGAAGCACAAAACTACATGAAGAGAGCTTAAGTAAAAACAAGACGGCTAGAAAGCAAATGTACCAGTGTTCCCCATTAGTTTCAGTAATTATACCAGCCTATAATGCTGAGGCTTTTATTAGTCAAACATTAAACTCTGTCCTGTCTCAAACCTATAAAAACATTGAGGTTTTAGTTGCAGATGACGGCTCGCAGGACAGAACTCCTGAAATTGTCAAATCCATTGCACAAAAAGATCAACGTGTCACTTTATTACAGCAGTCAAATCAAGGAGTTGCTGCTGCTCGTAACTTGGCAATCGAAAATTCTCGTGGTGAATACATTGCACCCATTGATGCTGATGATATTTGGTATCCTTTAAAACTAGAAAGACAAATGCAATGCATGTTACAAGCACAACCATTTGTTGGGCTTGTCTATTGCTGGTCAGCATGGATTGATGAGCAGGGTTCAATTATTGGAGAATATCGTGATTATGGCTTTGACAAGCTAGAAGGAAATATTTATCCAGCTTTGGTTTATCACAATTTTATAGGTCATGCTAGCTCACCTCTGATTCGTCGTACTTGTCTAGAGAAAGTTGGTAAGTACAACTGCAAATTAAAAGAAAATAAAGCTCAAGGTTGTGAAGACTGGGATCTTTACTTGCGTATTGCTGAGAATTATCAATTCCGTCTGGTACCAGAATTTTTGGTTGGTTATCGTCAGCTAACTACAAGTATGTCCGGTAGTGCGATCTCAATGGCAAGGTCTTACGAGTTAGTTTTGACAAATTCGCAGCAACAGCACCCAGAGGTTTCAAGCAGTCTCTATCAATGGTCTAAAGGTCATTTTTACAACTATCTGTTTGGGAAAAGCTACTTTTGCGGTGCTAATTGGAATAGTTTTCTGTTTCTAGTCAAAGCTTTACAGTCAGATTTGATGTTATTTTTACGCCCAAGTGTGTATAAATTGTTTGTGATTTGCCTTTTAAAAGTTGTGCTTAAACCGTTGACTTCTTTAATTTGGCCAGATCATTACTCTTGGGTACAGTTCAAACAAAAATTAAGGTTGAATAAGCAGTCAAATCAACGACGGGAAATGACAATTGCTGACATCACTGAGCAAGCCAAAAAAAGCAAGCAGCTTTGGAAACCATATGACAGAGTTTTGCGACAAAGATGGTTGAAAGTTATGCAAATGTGTCAACCGCCATCTTCTCAAACATTCAGACAAAAAATTTCTGTGTAATCCATTTTGACAACTCCTTCCATTTATGGGCAAATTAAAAAGTAAGCCATCGCAATTAAATTCACGATCAGATCGGCGATCGCGAAAGGTGGTTTACACACCTAAAAGTCAGCTGGAGCATCCTGTTGAATTATTCAAAGCAATGGGGCGAGACTTGCTTGCTTGTCGGGAATTGGCTAGACAGCTAATGGTACGGGATATTAGCGCCCAATATCGGCAGTCTTTTTTAGGGATTTTTTGGGCTTTTGTTCCACCAATTATCACTGCTTTAGGTTTTACTTTTGCTAGTAACGCCAAAATCGTGAATGTGGGAGTGACAGATTTGCCTTACCCAGCTTATGTCATGTTTAGCATGGCTCTATGGCAGACTTTTACAGAAGCACTGAACGCTCCGATTCAAGCAGTGACAGGTGCCAAGCAGATGCTAGCTAGAATCAATTTTCCACGTGAGGCACTCATCCTTGCCAAGCTGGGCGAAATATTTTTTAACTTTGCCATCAAACTAATTCTCATCGTGGGGTTGTTCATTTGGTTTCAGATGCCAGTGAGTTGGACTGTAATTTTGGCACCAGTAGCCTTGATTCATTTGGTGATTTTAGGGACATTTATCGGCTTATTACTAGCTCCCCTTGGTGTTCTATACAACGACATCACTAAGGGTTTGACCTTAATTATCGGACTCTGGCTGTTTTTGACACCAGTAGTTTATCCTGTTCCCCGTGGGGGTGGATTAGCAGCAATTGTACAACTAAATCCAGTTACTCCATTGCTTGTGACAACACGAGAGTTGGCAACCACAGGTGTAGTGTCGAACCCATACGGTTTTTGGTTGGCGAGTCTCATTGCCATAGTGGGATTACTGCTGGCCTGGCTCATATATCGTCTAGCGATGCCTTTTGTTGTTGAGCGGATCAGTTCCTAATGACGATTAACTTTACCGATCAAGAAATTTTAGAAAAGCCACAAGATGATGAGGTGATTCTCTCAGTTAAAGGAGTCTCGAAAAAGTTTTGCCGTGACTTGAAGCGATCGCTACTTTACGGAGTTCAGGATATTGTCAGTGAAGTAACAAGAACGCGAACATCCAGCCAGAAGCTCAGACCAAAAGAATTTTGGGCGTTAAAAGATGTCAGTTTTGAGTTACGCCGAGGAGAATCACTCGGTTTAATAGGGCCAAATGGTAGTGGAAAAACGACACTACTAAAAATTATTAGTGGCTTAATTAAGCCGGATACTGGTTTTGTGGAAGTTACTGGTCGGTTAGCACCACTAATTGCCTTGGGAGCGGGATTTAATCCAATTTTGACAGGACGGGAAAATGTCTATACAAATATGTCAATTTTGGGTTTGTCTAGACAAGAAATTGATGAGCGATTTCAGGATGTCGTAGATTTTGCAGAAATCGGGGATGCTATTGATGCTCCAGTGCAATCCTACAGTTCAGGGATGGCAGCAAGGTTAGGATTTGCTTGTGCAATTCATACAGAACCAGAAATTCTTCTCATTGATGAAGTGCTAGCTGTAGGAGATATAAAATTTAAAGCCAAGTGTTATCGTAAGCTGTACGATCTCCGTCAAAAAGGCATATCTTTTATCTTGGTCAACCACAATACTCAAGCAATATTACATGCATGTGAATCCGCAATTTATCTACAGAAAGGCGAATTCGTTGTATCTGGTGACATAGAAAAAGTGATCAAAAGATATGAAGAAGATTTGTTTTTGGGTAGTCCCACAAATCAAGAAAATGCAGTCATGTTTCTACCAGAAAAATTAGAAACTGAAAGTTTAGGAATAGATATAGCTTCGCTTTTCTTTATAGATCAACAGGGAAAAATTCTTGAATCAATAGTTAGTGGTCAAAACCTAATTTTTTGTGTTGGTATTAAAGCTTACAAGAAAGTTGATCATGTTAATCTCCATTTAAAAATTACAGAATTAGGTAGTGAAGGTGGTTCAACTTTATTTATAAGTGGAGGAAATGATCAAACGTTTTTTGAAGTCCTCCCAGGAGAACATGAAATACAAGTTCATTTGCCTTCTCTGGGCTTTAGACCTGGTACATATACCATGAGCGTTAAAGTCAAAACTGGCTCTTTTTATACGTTTGATGTGGTTGAATCTTTCAAATTTACAGTCGAATCAGATGGCAAGATGAGTGGATGTAAGTTTTATCAGCCAAGGTCGTGGAAGCTTGTGAGTAAGTAAATTAAGGCTACGTGCAATCACCAAACAATAAATCTAACATGGCAACATTAAAATCGCTGCTCTATTTATCTTATGGAAATCTGCCTTCAAAAATGGCTCATACGATACAAGTTGCTAAAATGGCGCAAGCCTTATCTCAAAAGCTGGAAAAGTTTGAGTTAGTGACGGGTGGAGATATTAAGTCAACTTTGAAAGGGATGGATGCAGAATTTAAAGATTGGTATGGCTTACACTGCAATTTTAAGGTAGTACGTATCCCAACACATATTAGGGTAAATTACCCTTTCCCCTCAGATTATTACAATCCAAGATTTTTTAAATTAGCTGTTTTGTATGCCTGTCTGCAATCTCCTTCTTTGGTATATACCCGTACACCTAACATCGTTGAGCTTTTGCTGAAGATGGGTATACCAGTTATATGGGAAAAGCATGAACCGATTAACGATGATTCTCCCAGTCGGAAATTTTTTGATGATCAAAATTTTATCGGTTTCGTGACTATATCGCCCCAATTGTTAAACCAATATATCAAACATGGTCTCAGTCCCGAAAAGGCTTTATTTGTCCATAGCGGTGTAGATTTAAGCAATTTTTTGCCCTACCAAGCAAAAGATTTTGCTCGCCAAAAGCTATCCTTTGCTCAAGATGAAAAAATCGTTTTATACTCTGGGCATCTATATGAACATAAAGGAATTCCAACACTTTTAAAAACTGCTAGCCTGATGCCAGAATATAAATTTGTTTTGGTAGGAGGATGGATTAATGATATTAATAGAGTCAAAAAAGAGTGTGAAAATCTGAACTTAAACAACGTAAACATTGTCGGTCATGTAGTGCAATCAGAATTAGCCTCATATTTGTACGCAGCAGATGTTCTGATTCTTCCTACTAGTAAGTATTGGCATTTAAGTGAAACGACTAGCCCCCTCAAACTGTTTGAATATATGGCTACTAGAAGACCAATTGTTGCTTCAGCATTGCCAACTATTAAAACAGTATTGCGCGATCGCGAAAATGCTCTTTTGGCACAACCTGATGAACCTCTTGCATTCAAACAAGCAATAGTCCAATTATTTGAAAATCCAACACTAGCAAGTGCAATTGCTGAACGTGCTTTTGAAGAGGTACATAACTTTACTTGGGATAGTAGAGTCGAGCGGATTTTGCAGTTTGCTGCACCTAGATTACAAAAAATTGATCAAAGCTTAACTAATCCTAGAACAAACTTGATGAGATATATCAAATGTTACCTAAAATCAGCGTTGTGATGTCAGTTTACAATGGCGGCCAGTACTTACAGGAGTCTATAGAAAGTATTCTTAATCAGACTTTTACTAATTTTGAATTCATTGTGATTGATGACGGCTCTATCGATAGTAGCTGGGAAATACTTACTAGATATGCAAAAGAAGATCAGCGGATTAAGTTGTTCAAGAATGAAGAAAATCTTGGTTTAACTAAGTCTCTAAACAAAGGATTGAAACTAGCACAAGGAGAATATATCGCTCGACAGGATGCAGACGATGTGTCCTTACCCGAAAGGTTTGAGAAGCAGGTGAAATTTTTGGATCAGTCTCCAGAAGTCGTTCTAGTATCTTGCAATATAGAATGGATCGACCCTGAAGGACGTTTTCTCGGAAAACAGCCAAGAGATTGCGATCGCGATTTAGTAGCTTGGTACTTGTTGTTCTATAATCATCTGGCAGGTCACAGCCAAGTGATGTTTAGGCAAAAGCCTGTGAGAAATTTAGGCGGTTATTGCGAGAATTATCGCTATAGTCAAGACTACGAACTTTGGAGCCGTCTCATTCAGGTTAGTGATATTGTTATTTTGTCTGATGCTCTACTACAACAACGCCGTCACGACAAGAGTATTTCTTCTGCCAAGAAATTAGATCAGGATACTTACTCTCTGACCAACTCCAAGCGTAATATTAAACAATTGCTGGGCGAAGAACTGAGCCTAGAAGAAGTAGATGAACTTAGGGGTTTTTGGCTAGGTCATTGGTGTTCATCCCTTTTCCCATCAAGTCAAAATGTTAGTTCTATAAACTCCAGACTCAAGGAAATTTACCAAGTGTTTGTGCTGCAATCTGCACAACACAACCGTTGTAATTCTGATCTGTCTCTGCGATTGCGTGTCCGTATCGCGCAGCAGTTTGGATTCTGGATTAGAAGTCTCAGCATACGACGAGAATTAATATCAAAATTCCAGATTTCACTTTATGTCTTGGTCTGGTATCCACCAGCTTTACTAGATTGCTGGTTAAAAGAGATTAAGAGATTATTTGCGATCGCGTAGCGGCTGCTTTGCAGCATCGCTTTCACGTTTGTGGTGAAATTTAAACATTCATAGAAAAGGTTAAAGCGTTTCTTACAAATGCTTTAATCTTTTCTATAAATCAAAGAGTATTCATAGAAAAGGTTAAAACGTTTCTTACAAATGCTTTAATCTTTTCTATAGATCAAAGAGTATTCATAGAAAAGGTTAAAACGTTTCTTACAAATGCTTTAATCTTTTCTATAGATCAAAGAATGTTTGTAATAAACGTTTCTTGTTGGCTACTCCCAATCTTGAAATTTATCGCCAGTACTGCGAAGTACGGAATTTAACTGGGTGCGATGGGTTTCAAAGTTGGCGGCGATGGAAATAAAGATAATACCTGCTACTAAGCCAATAATCCATTTAAAAAATGAGTAGCGCAAGCTAAAAAGCACCAATTGATAAAAACCAGTAATCAAAAAGGTAGCTGTACCAACATAGAGAAAAGCCCGCACTCGCAAACCTAAACCTGTAAAAATAGCGATGAGACTAAAAATTCCTGGTATGAAGGCTGTATCTTGATGAAATAAAATTGCCCATCCGCAAATTAAGCCGCTACTCAACAATCGCCAGTAGTGACGACTGGTTTTCATCTCTGGTTGTCTCAGTTGTGGATCAAATTGGGCAATATATAGTAGTGATAAACCAATTACTGTCACATACCATAAACTATCATTCAAACCGAATGCAGCAAACCAACGGAAAATAGCCCAATCAATTAATGCCACACTGATGTAAGTAACACGAAATTGATGGCTAATGATACCGAGGAAAGCATAAAATCCGGCTGTTAACAGCAAAGCAATTGGATTAATTTGTAGCCTGGTTTCCCATAAAAGTATGAGTGGTATGATGTAGGCGGCTCGTTGCCAAGGTCTTTTTGACCAACCCCAGTTTTGCCAAGGTAAGATGTAGAGGAAATAGGCAACGATACAGGCGATCGCAGCATTCCAAGGTACTAACGGCCCAGCAAACCATTGTCCCACAGCCGTTTCTCGCCAAAATATCCTCATTGCAGCTACTTCTAATAAGCCCAAGTAAACCCAGATTTCATCAGGTGTCACTATTGACGCGGGGACAGAAGAATTCTCCGCGTCTTCTGTGTGTCGGGGGAATCTTCCCTGAAAAATCGCATAACGAATCAAAAATACTCCTGTTCCCAAACCCAAGATACGGTTGACTTGGATGGGTGCAGCGATCGCAACTATTAATAAAAAGCTACTCCAAGCCCAGTGCAGATGAGCAATTATTTTTAATTCTTGTGGTGTCAGTCGTAAATAATTGACTAGCCAAGGCGACAATAGACGATAGGCATACATTATAGTTGTGCCTAAAGCTGACATGGCAATTAAACCATCACCCCATGCACCTCCTGAAGCTTGCAACATTTGATAGAACAATAGTTCATAGGCAGAAATTGATATGCCTAGAATTCCCAGATAAACTAGAGGCTTGAATTCTTGCCGACGTCGCCCGACTCCAATTACAATTACAGCTACACCCAAAGATGCTAAACCTGTCCAGTTGGTGAAAGTGTGCAAGCGTAGGAGTAAACTGAAGCCTGCATATATCAACGGGAGAATATGAAAGCTGCTAGGTAATCTTTCTAAACGGTATCGGCGTTGCCACCATTCGCCAAATAGTTGAGAGAATAAACCCAAGGCGATATTAGCGATCGCAATTTGAATCATAGAGCGATCGCCAAAAGCTAGCAACTCGGCAATTAATAATTCTAAACACCAACCGATGCCATAAAAAGCAAAGTTTGTTGGTTGTCGCCAACTACGATAAATTATGGCTGCCAAAATAATTACATTAGCAGCAACATATAACAATCCAGGAGTTGCAACACCTTGATAAACCCAGACAGAGTGCAGTGTCAAACTTAATAACTCTACACCAGTTAATGCGATCGCCCATCTGTCTGTGGCAACTGCATATATACTTGCTAATTCATTACCTCTATTTTGGAGAGTTGCGCGAGTTAGCCATAATCCAAAAATAGTAATTGCTCCAACTATATACCAGCCCTGTGCTGACAATTTTGCTAGTTCCCACAGCAAAGCGGCGATCGCACTTAAAACAAATCCAACTGTAATTATTGCAAGCTGTTTGTGTCTTAAAAAACTCGTATTCACAAACATCAAAGCCGCAGCAACTGTCAAACCGATTAATCTGGCTGTCGATACAGGTAAAATTAGTAACTGGCTAAGTCCTAATCCGATGACACTTAAGACAGTAGTGAAATCTCGCTTTTGTCCACTACTACGACTAGCAACACCTGTGAGAGTTAGAGGAGTAATTAACCAAATCAGTCCCCAATAGCCATTATTGACAGCATAGTTTCTCCAGACAGATTCAGCATTCACCCAAAGTAGATAAAAACTAATTGCAGCGAGTCCCAAACCAATATACCAAGCACTGCGTCGCCACCAACCAGAACCAAGACTAAATAGCCATTCGGCTACCATCATAACTAACAAAATTGTTGCCCAAATTTCATTATTCAGATCTGGGAACACCCAATCAATGATCGAACACAGCGTCAAGACTCCGGTGATGTGAGTCAGATATATCAAGGTTGGGGAGACAGGTAAAGACACAGATGAGGGATCTTCAACAGATCCTCTGTCCCGATACATGTACCTTCGGGTGACAATTGCTAGAGTAATTGTAGATAAAAGTAGATTTAGCGATCGCAATGCTGGGTTAGCTAAAGCAATTACAGTTAATGCACAAGCAAAAGCCAATGTTAGCTGTTCACCAAATTTAGCTATTTCTCTTCTACGAATGCGGTACAGCTTATCTGTCAGCAGCACCATCAAAATCACGTAGGGAAATAGAGCGATACTTAGTAAAGCCCAAGCTTCACCTTGAGAATTAGTAAGTTGAGTTGCTGTGGCGATCGCTAATTTCTGCAATTCGTAGGGTACTAATCGCCAACCTAGCCAAATTGTCTCTAAACCGATTAAAAAGATAGCTACAAAATCACGTCGGCGGTTATATAGTTGTAAACGATGGGCGAAAAACCACAAAGTCAAGCCACTTACAGCTATTGCTTGTCCAGGATGAGATACTACTGAAAATAGCCAGCCGAGGAATAATAAAATACCACCTATGAGTTGCCAAGGTAGTTGTAGAGACGTACCATGGTACGTCTCTACATTTGTTGATAATGTTAGCCAAGTCACTAGCCATCCGCAAATACCAACAGCTAATCCCAACTGGGTAACATCTAGGTGGTGAATAAAAATTCCTCTAATTAGTAATACCAGCAAGGCATAAACTACAACAGAGGCAGATAAACTAATACCACTACCAGTTTGTCTATCTGTTTGTCGTGATAGTGAACGAGTTTGATAGACTGTAATTAGAGTTGTTCCTACTACTGCTAAATAAAGTGCTATTAAGGGAAATTCGGGTAAATTCCAGCCCCAGTGCAAATAACTTAGTCCGAGAATATTGACTAAAAATAATTTCTGATTGGCTAAATTGGTAGTAAATAATCGGCTTTGTCCTATTAAAACTGTAATCGCAGTTAGACAAATAGAAGCGATCGCCACTATCATCCAGTTTACAGGATTTTGCCATAATCCAAAGCGATCTATTGCCCAAAAATTTATCGGTACTAATAAAAGCGTGACAATTAACAATGTCTGCGCTGTTAGTCTCAAATTACTTTGCTTGGCTGTCCAAAAACTCATTCCCCCAAAACTCAGGGTATAAGCAAACAAAACCCCATATTGTCCAACTGTGGGAAATTTTTCCCACTGACTAGCTGCAAGGACTCCTGAAGATAGCACTACCAGAAATACTCCCAAAAATAGCAGCCAACGCACACTTAATTCTGAGAGAAATGACTGCAATATTTCTGTTGCAAAATTCGGTTTGGCTGGTTCTGGTGCGATCGCATTGACAGATAATTGTACAGCTTCAGATGTGACAGTTGCTTCCTCTGGTTCAGGTTGAATCTGAGGAGCTAATACTACCTTGCAAACAAGGTTATCTCGACACAGTTGCCTAACTTGGGCATCAGATATCAAGCCCAAATGCAGCCAGGTATCGAGTCCCTGTAATAACTGCGGATGGTAAGATGGCAACCTGACTTCAATTTTGAGCGGGCGATCAAGTGGGGATGACATAAGTAGTAGCAATGCAGCTAAGATACTTAAATCATCAGTTTATCCAATTATATTTTCGCTCTAGCTATGCCACTTATGCTGCTGACTTTGGTTAAGTTTTGTTTTAGCGATTAAAGAGAACTAAAGTCCTGACTACAAACTTTTACTTGAGAACGAAGAATATTTCGTGCTGAGAGATACATCAAAATCAACAAAGGAGTGACCAAAAGTAAGACTAAATACCAGGGAACACCTGCATGTAAAAAAGAATTAGACCACACATTTATCGTGCTGCTTGCATACTCATTTGCTTCTGAGTATGTATTTTTAATAGTTATGATTGGTGCATGAGTTAATATCCGTACAATATTGCCGTATGCGCCAGTGATCATATCTATTGGCTGACTCTGCCAAAAATTCCAAATAAAATTATTGTTAACATCCATAGTAGCAATACCGCGTTGCAAGGCGTACATCATGCGAAAATGCCAATTGGAAATTATGGAGGATAAAGCAAGAATAAAACCAAAACTTGCTAGCAAGATTGTGGCAATTCTCAAGGCTGTTTTTTGCCAAATAAACTCTAGATTAACAGCAAAAGGTAAAAAGGCGATCGGCACAATCGGGAGAAAGTGACGAGAACCCCATCCTGCTGCACCATACCAGTTTCTCAATTTGGCATGAAGTAAAAACCAGAGTATAGTAATTGCTGCGATGTATATTGCTTCTTTTTTATGCTCTCTATAAAACTTTTTGAATAAAATTACAGACAAAATTAGTAAAGGAGCATAAATAAATATGCTTTTACCTGGACTGAAAAGTAAACCACTTATTCCTAAAAAAATATTACCGTCTAAAGCATTGTTTTCAGCATAAATTGCTGTTTGTACAGGAGATTTATAAAAAATCCCTGTTCTTAAATAATTGTACCAAGATTGCCAGACGAAAAAAGGTATAAGTGTGAAGATTGCTAATGATAGTTCTCGAAAACGTGTCTTGAAAGAAGAACGATAAATACTAAATAAATGTAACTCCCCAGGTAGGACTGTAAGGATCATTCCATTGAGAGAAGAATTATGGT
>NZ_JCACKS010000239.1:0-25441 GCF_059505505.1 Pelatocladus sp.
AAAATCCAAAATCCAAAATCCAAAATCCAAAATCCAAAATCCAAAATCCAAAATCTAATGTCTGATTGGTTAGAACATACTGTGCAAGTGGAAGTAGAGGCTCCTATAGATTTAGTATGGAGTCTCTGGTCTGATTTGGAGCAAATGCCTCGCTGGATGAAGTGGATTGATTCAGTGAAAGTTCCTGAAGATAACCCAGATATATCATTGTGGACATTGAAATCTGGTGGTTTTGAATTTACCTGGAAATCTCGGATTCTTAAGGTAATTTCTCATCAAATCATCCAATGGGAATCTGTCGATGGTTTACCGAATCGGGGAGCTATTCGTTTTTACGATCGCCATACCAGTAGTATCGTTAAACTTACTGCTGCCTATGCTATCCCTGGTATCCTCGGCAAAATCATGGATAATTTATTTTTAGGACGAATAGTAGAATCAACTCTGAAGGCCGATTTAGAGCGGTTCAAGCAGTACGCTTTAAAAGCCAAGGGTGAAGGATGAAGGCTGAAGGTTGAAGGTAAAAAATTAAAGATAAAAAATACTTCTACCTCATCATGACCTATGGGAAACCGCCTTCAAGGGCGTCTACATCCTTCATATTTCATTTACCACGTTGGATCGCTAAACAAATTGATTTCTAATTCTTCACATTCGTCTGGAACTGAGCTAATGCAAGCACGAATGATTTCTCCATCATCTAGTTCCACTGTACAAGCGTGACAAGTACCCATCAGACAACCAGTGGGAATGATCACCCCTGCTCGATCAGCAACATCGAGCAAGGGTTCTCCCACTTGAGCGTCAACCGTAACATCATCTGGTAAAAAATGAACGCGTACAGTCATAATTTTTAGCTTACTACGACAACAAAGGAGTCAAATCTAGGTGCTGTTCAATTTCTGTAGCAAGGGAATCTAGTAGATTTTCGCGCTGATCTCGATAGTTAGCAACACCTGTAGGCAGAGATTTTAAACCTCGTTGTTGACGCAAGCGATTTAACCAAGCACGACGCCAGGGTCCATTGTCAAATATACCGTGGAGATAAGTACCCCAAACTGATTGGCAATTATCCACTAATCCTAAATTCGGATCGTCAAATAAAGGATAGTAAGATTGGGAATCTATGCCTTGGGTTTCAATGCGCGATCGCCCTTGATGAATTTCAAACCCAGTCACAGGTAAACCCATTTGCGGATGATTTGAGGTGACTTGACGCTGGCGAGCGATTTTTTGTCCTGTGATTACTGTTTTAATGGGTAATAGTCCTAAACCTTGAAATCTACCTGCTTGCCCTTCTATACCTTCTGGGTCTGCTATCATTTGACCAAGGATTTGAAAACCACCGCAGATACCCAAAACTGTACCACCTGCTGCCGCATAGTTTTGAATTGCTTCTGCCATACCAGTTCTTTGTAGTAACAGCAAGTCAGCAATTGATGTTTTTGTACCTGGGAGAATTACAGCATCTGGATGTCCTAATTCTTGCTTAGGACTTAAGTATTTTACCATCACTGTTGATTCTGATTCCAATGGATCAAAATCGGTAAAATTAGATATTCTGGGTAAGCGAATTACACTAATACTTAGGTCTGTGCTGGATTTATATGATCTACGTTCCAACAAATCTAAGGAATCTTCTGCGGGGAAGACAGTTTCTAAGTATGGAATTACACCAATTACCGGAATATTTGTGCGTTCTTCTAACCATTTTATACCAGATTCCAGGAGCGATCGCTGTCCTCGAAACTTGTTAATAACGACACCACGAATCAAAGCACGTTCTTCTGGTTCCAGCAATTCCAAGGTTCCAACTACATGGGCAAAAGCACCACCCCGATCAATATCAACTACAAGTAAAGTTGGAGCATTTAAATATTTTGCCACTCGCATATTAGTTAAATCACGGTGCTTGAGGTTTATTTCCGCCGGACTACCAGCACCTTCACAAACCAACAAGTCAAATTCTGTTGACAAATGCTGTAGAGACTCTTCGATTGACCGCCATCCTACTTCAAAATATTGCTCGTAATAATCTGCTGCATTGACTTTTCCCACAGCTTTACCCTTAATAATCACCTGGGAAGTCATATCACCCTGGGGTTTGAGTAAAATCGGATTCATTTCTACCCAAGGTATAACCCCAGCCGCCCAGGCTTGTACTGCTTGGGCGTAACCAATTTCTCCACCATTAGCTGTGACATAGGCATTTAAAGCCATATTCTGGCCTTTAAAGGGAGCCACTCGCCAGCCGCGCCGCGACAAAATACGACAAATAGCCGCCGTTAACAGTGATTTCCCTGCGTGGGATGTTGTTCCCACCACCATAATTGCTTTCATATTCAAATATTTTTCCAATCCGGTGTGATCTTAAAAGCATGAAGCCTAATATGGCTATGCTGGTTGAGTCATTGGTCATTGGTGATTTGTCATCAGCGTTGTACAAATGACAAATGACATCGGACAAACGATAATCTTACGCAATATCTCATATAAATTTACAAAGACATAGTAAAGACTTCATAAATGCAGTTGAGACTTCCGTACATATTGTTCCCGTCTCAGTGCGACTCCTAACTTTTCACCTCAAAATTGGTTGATGGATAGAGCTAAAATGGCACTCTCAACCAACGAGCCACAAAATCTAAAATGCGATCGCCCCATGTTAAAGTCGGCAATGGTTGCTGCTCCCATTCTTCTACTATCTGACGACCAAGGGGTGTGAGGCGAAAACTATCTGTAATTCCTTGACCATCAACTTCACGTCGCAGTACACCTACTTGGATTAACCATGCTAAGGAATTGTCTGCTCTTAATTCAGACAAAGAAGCTTTGGTGTAGCCTTTGTTAACACCAGAATTGCCAACAATTTCACTCATCGCGATCCTCTGTGAAAGCATCACTGCAAATAAACCAAAATTAAAAGGACAACAAAGTAGCGATCGCTTGGCTCTTTCTATGGTCTTAGGTGGATATGTCAGAGTTTTCTGATTTCGAGCATCAACAGCAGACATTTTGGTTTCCAGTTATCAGTTATCAGTTATCAGTTAACAGTTACCAATTAATAACTGATAATTGTTGACTGATTTCTTTTTTTATTTTCCTGTAATGATTGTAAATTATTGTAAAATTTCAGATGCATCAGTAATTTCAAATTTAGGAAAGGTAAACTATGCCTCTAGCAGTTGGGACAGATGCACCTGCGTTTACCGTTAAAGACACTAACGGCAACACAGTTTCTTTATCTGATTTCAAAGGTAAAACAGTTGTTCTGTATTTTTACCCCAAAGACGACACTCCAGGCTGCACCAAGCAAGCTTGTAGTTTCCGTGATGCTAACGAGCAGTATACAAGCAAAGATATCGTGGTACTAGGGGTAAGTGCAGATGATGAAGCCTCGCATCAAGCATTCACCCAAAAATATAATCTCAATTTTCCATTACTAGCTGACACTAACGGCAGCTTAATTAAAGCCTACGATGTTGATGGTGGCGGTTACGCCAAGCGTGTTACCTACATCATTGATGGCAACGGTAAAATTGTTCATGTTGACTCTAGTGTCAATACGTCTACCCATGCTAGTGATGTTCTAGCTACCTTGGGATTATAGATAGAGTTAAAGGGAACCTGTGAGCCTTTGCAGGTTCCCTGCATGATATAACTCAGTATTTAAAATTGACTTTTAGCTCAACTAAAACACACCAAACAAAGTTTATGGAGCTGGAGTAGTATTCACTCTTGGAGTTATTATCTGCGAACTTGGTGTCTGCTGTTTGTTTTGTTGTGTTACTGCTCGTTGTCTAGCTTTAAAAGCTTCTGTTGCTTCATCAAGTTGTTGGTTTTGTGCATTTACATCCAAATCCGGCACACTTAAATTGGCGCGATGAATTAAATTGAACACGCCAAAACCATCATTTGTGTTGGAGGTAGAAAAAGGGTTATTGTTGCTGTTGTATGGGTCGTCTGTATTGTTCTGCGGATCGTAATTTTGTAAATTTGGTACTTCGCTTGGTTCAGCAAGGCTAGGTTTTGGCATCAGCAAAGAAATAAAGCCAATTCCTGCTAAAGTGCTAACAACAAGTAGCTTAAGTGGCAGAAATGAGATTTTCATGCAGATTTACCCCCCACATAATTTTAATTTCATGATGCTTCTATTTTAAATAACTCAAATCGTTGTTTGTTAGTAAGGATTCAGGTCTAATACCATTTTGGATTTTGGATTACTCTTCCTTGAAGCTGCGATCGCGTCTATAGATTTTGGATTGGAAAACTCTTTGGTGCATAATAGTTCTGTAAGTCAACTGTCCCATTGTTTTTTCAAATTGATCTAAGATTGGGGAATCAAATACGTCTTTCATATTTTTTCATAATATAAAGAATAAAAAAAGACACAAAAATACTAAGTAATCCTAATTGCCACAAACCACATCCAGCTATAATCCCCAATCCAGAAGAAGTCCAAATAGCTGCTGCGGAAGTAAGTCCACGAACTTCTATTGTTGAGGATTCTTCGTCTGAAGTTTCTCGCAAGATTTCCCCAGCACCTAGAAATCCGACACCCGCAGCTACACCCTGAATAACGCGGCTGAGTCCATTGTAATCTTGCGGTTCTATGTCTATTTGTAAGATGACGAGGACAAAAATTGCCGAAGCAACACTCACCAACATATGAGTTCTCAAACCAGCTGGTTTGCGTCTACGTTCACGTTCTAAGCCAATTACTCCCCCAAAAAATACTGCTAGGCATAGTCTAAAAGTAATGTTAGCCCAATCATTAGGTGCAAGAAAAAATGTATTTGGCGATACTAAAACCTGTGGTATCATGCACTTATACTGATGTCGGAAATCCTTTGCAGAATGTGAGCGTAGCCATTTCAACTAAATTACCAAATTTAGCGGCTAATACTCCAAGTTCTTGGTCTTGTTCAGTTAATGTTTTCCAAATTTTTCGGAAGTTGTTTTTCTTTAGCACGGATAATCATTATTGGATAATGGTCTTGCTCAAAACTTTGGTAATTGTAGTGTTGTGGTAAGATTCTTGATATAGATTTTTGTTTCTAAAATGCCCAGCAACCTATAGTACTAAAAATTCAAACTCAAGGATAAGTGAATCTACTTACCTGTTGTTTAGTTTACAAAATATGTAAACTAACAGTTATGTGAAAGCTGCGGCTATTTTGGGGGATAATAACGCAAGTTATACATATTTAGTCTTTAGTATTCTTTCAGTATAAACTCAACCGCAACACCGAAAACTAGAAAACCTGTTAACAAGTTGTCTATTTGTTCAACTTGGATAGATTTCTAGAAACTTTACCGCTAGTCCTAGTAACACGTAGACGCTGAAATTTAGTTTTAGTAGGATTTTGTTCTTTGTTGATTGTTTGGTAGTTCCAACAAAAACTGCTAGTGCGTCTATGGAATCACCAATCACCAACCAACAACCAACAACCGACAACCAACAACTGACTAATTGAGTGGACAAACTCTATTGGCTTGAGCAAATTAAACTGCTAGATCGCGCCGAAGTTGGTGATAAAGCTTTTTATTTAAGCAGAATCATGCAGCGTGGTTATCCGGTGCTGTCTGGTTTTGTCATCCCAGCATCAGTTTTGCGAGAATTTCTAGAAAATCTCAACAGTTCAGAAGCATTAATTGCTGACTTACCAAATTCTTCATTGCACTTAGATGTTGGTAATTGGCGCCAGCTTCAGCAGGTAGCTGAACGGTTGCGTCAAGAAATTATTAGCGCAGCTGTATCATCTGAGTTATTAACTGCGATCTCTCAAGCAACTCAAAAATGGGAAACTCAATATCTGATTTTTCGCCCAAGTTTAACACTCCCTACAGGTAAGCACGGAGTTGCGAATATATCTGGTTTGCTAGACTCACAAATTTGTCACTGCGAATTAGAAGCGATCGCCTCAGCACTCAAGCGAACTTGGAGTCAGTTATTTCGTGCTAGAAGTCTTTTATGTTGGCAACAAGCAGGAATTGATCTCCAACAGATTAAATTAGCAGTTTTGGTACAACCAATCCACAATGCACTTGCCAGTGGTTTAGTGAGTACCAACTCTTCTCATTGGGAAATTCAAGCCTCTTGTGGGCTGGGAATTGCGATCGCCCACGGTGAAGTTTTGCCAGATGTCTACTATATTCAACCAGAAACTAGCATTGTTCAAGAGCAACAGTTGGGATACAAGCTACTCGCCTATTGCATTAATAATGAAAGTTCTGGCGTTGATCTGCAATCCACATCAATATCATTGCCCAAACAAGACGACTCTGGTTTGCAAGTATATATACTCACTGAAGCGCAACAACAAGCATATGCTTTACCAGAAGAATATTTGCAACAACTCATCAGACTGACAAATCAACTTGTCAAAGAACTAGGTAAACACCTCACCTTAGAGTGGACAATTTCTCAACAAACCCCATCGGCAAAACTTTACATAACGCAAATTAGCCTACCCCACTCAGGAGTTTCCAATATTCACTTTATCAAAGGACTAGGTGCAGCAACAGGAAAGATCACAGCATCTGCTCATGTTATCCATTCTCAACAAAAACCAGAACAACTACCCAAAGGAGTAATTTTAGTTGCACCAGCCATCACACCAAATTGGTTGCCCATATTGCAACAGTTGGTAGGTATTATCACGGAGCATGGAGGTCTCACAAGCCACGCGGCAATTCTAGCGAGAGAATTAGGTATTCCAGCAGTAGTCAACGCAGCCAATGCTACAACTGTGATTCATAGTGGCGAACAACTACTAATGGATGGTGATAAAGGAGAAATTTACCGCCTGAATACGGAAGTACAACCAGAGGATACTGACAACAGACAATCAGATCAATTTTTGCCTTTTCTCTCCTTTCCTCATCACACGACACCTTCAAACCATTCTGCATCTCTAACAGAAGCAGCGAAACGTCTACAGAACAGAAATTACTTACGTGCAGGAGTCTCCCCACTTTTACAAAATGGCGGCGAATCCTCCGCAGCTTTGAATCCAGGTTTTCATCATACTCCAACAACAAACCACAATTCTATTTCATCTACAACTAACTCCTCAACAAACGAATCCATGATTGCTACCCGGCTGCTAATTAACTTAAGTCAGCCTAGCTTGATCGAGCAAGTGCTTTCTTTGCCCATTGATGGAGTAGGATTATTGCGTTCAGAATTGATGGTACTCAATATTTTAGAAGGACAGCACCCCCTAAATTGGCTAACCAATGGACGTCAAGATGTACTGTTAGAGCGATGGTACGAACAAATTTTACAGTTTGCCCAGGCCTTTGCCCCACGACCTATTTTTTATCGGTCATTAGACTGGCGATCGCGTGAATTACAATCAAACAGCGAGAATTTACAATCTTCACCCCAATCTATGCTGGGAGAACGCGGTACATTCAGCTATTTGATCAATCCTGCTGTTTTTGAGTTGGAATTAGCAGCCTTAGCAAATGTACAGCAAGCTGGTTATACCAATATTCATCTAATTTTGCCTTTTGTGCGTACAGTCGAAGAATTTGACTTTTGTCGTCAAAAAGTAAAAGAAGCAAGGTTAAATAGAATACCTAACTTTCAATTATGGATGATGGCAGAAGTACCAAGTGTATTATTTCTACTACCAGAATACGTCAAAGCTGGCGTCCAAGGAATTTCAATTGGTACTAATGACTTAACCCAACTACTATTAGGAGTAGACAGAGAGCAAGGACAGTTTACAAAAGCATTTGACGAACGTCACCCAGTAATTATGAATGCTGTAGCTCAACTAATTCGCACAGCCAGAGAATTACGAATACCTTGCTCTATTTGTGGTCAAGCACCTGCGTTGTATCCAGAAATTATAGAGCATTTGGTCGAATGGGGTATTACCTCTATTTCCGTAGAACCAGAAGCAGTAGCAAGGACATATCAAGCGATCGCACGTGCTGAACAACGCCTAATTTTAGAAGCCGCACGGCGACAAATGTAATAAAGGGAACAGGGAATGGAGACAGGGAATGGGGAACAGGGAACAGGGAACAGTCATAGAGAATTAGTTTAGCTTGAGCAGCAATTCATCTCATCACCTATCCGCAAGGAAGGTGATGAGATGAATTGCGAGCGTTCCGGACGACAGTCCTCTGACCAATGCTGGAGGCGAGGGAAGAGGACATGGAGGAAGCGAGCAAAATATTTCATAATTTGGTACAATAAGATTGGTTAGCTTCACCCGTATTGGTGTCTGATAAGCCTCTGCCCAGTGGCATTGCGACCATTGGTAAGCGACTCCGTTGCACAGCATAAAAGTAAGTAGGCACATCTTGATTAATACAAATCACCTCCGGGTTTGTCCTATAGCGCAAACAAGCCAGCATTTCATCCAGGGCAGTAAGAATTTGTAGGGTACAAGGTAGAAATTATATAGTCTGCGGTAGGGCATTCCGTGGACTTAAAGCAAAGCTCATCGCCTCCGAAGCAATAGCTGGATTGGATGAGAAGCCTACACTGTATGCTTGCATACAGTGTAGGAGTATGTCACTTGTTCATCAATATTCCTTCCGCACGCAATAACCAAAAACCACTGAAAGTAATCCCCGAATTATCAGGCTGCACTAGTAAAAAGTGTAATCCGTGACTTTCCTGCTTGCGTTGTTCGTAAACCTTAGCCGCAGCTGCTACTTCTAGATCACTAAACGTCGCTAAAATCCATCTATCCACCAAACTAGCTTCCAATACCAACCCATCCGGCGCACCCGCAACATAACTTAATGCCACAGGACGCGTTTGTTGCAACCACCGTGCTAAACGCATTGATTGCCGTCCCCCATAAATTATTACACCAGGAACTGACACCATTGACGCCAAACCCAAATTAATCGGTTGCAGAAACTCCGGTATTACCAAAATCGGGATAGGCTGTTCTGCAAACGCTTCCACCACCTTACCTGCTGACAAAGTTGCAAATTGCCATTCTTCACCCCAGAGATTTTCCGGTAATGGCGTAGGTGGCGGTTTATCTACTACCGTGGGATAATTTTTTTCTTGCAACCACTGTTTCAATGCAAAAGTGCGGCGAGTCGGTTCAACATTGATACCTAAACTGCGTCCTGCTTCCTCAATTAAACCCAAACATTGCGGGCGAAATACCTGAATTACATCTGGTAATTTCCCATCCGCAACCAGTTGCAACTGAGCAGTTACCCAACTGGAATTCACCTGAGACTGAGGACAAATTGCTTCATACTGAAAACTGCGATCGCGATCGCAAATCAACAACTCCCATAAAACTTGTCCTGCTGCCTGTTGTTGGCGATGATGATAAAAATCAGCTTGCCAAATCACCATAATTCACCATATTAAAAAAAGTGAACCACAAAGACACAAAGACACGAAATAGCTTTTCTTTGTGTCTTAGAGTCTTGGTGAGTCCACTTGCCGTCTTGGCGGTTCCCGTCACGATGGCAAGGTGGCGAACCCGAAGGGTGGTTCATTAATTCTTAGACCAATACTTTGGCTAAAATCGGCGGTACTGTCACAGCAATTTCTGGGACGTATACCTGGGAAACATAGTCAGCAATCATGCGATCGGTGTTAAACAGTGGTGCGTTGGTTTTTATGGAAGCCTTCATCATCTGTATCCAACCGTGGGGAATGGCGTTAGCATCCTGGTTGTAATAGAGGGGAGTTATTTCTTCCTCTAATAATTTATACAGTGATTCCGAATCAATACGGTCTTGTAGTTCTTGATCGCTGGTGTGGGCATCTTCGCCGATTGCCCAACCGTTAATGCCTTTACCGTTGGCATCGGCTTGGTAGCCTTCGCACCACCAACCATCGAGGACGCTGCAATTTATACCACCGTTGAAGCAGACTTTTTGTCCACTTGTACCGGATGCTTCTAGGGGACGACGGGGATTGTTTAACCAAACATCGACGCCTTGGACGAGTTTTTGGGCGGTGTAGATGTCGTAGTCTTCGATAAAAGCAACGCGGTTGGTGAGGGCTGGGTGTTTGCACCACTCCATTAAGCGTTGAATAATTCGCTTACCTTCTTCATCGGCGGGGTGTGCTTTGCCTGCGAAGATAATTTGTACGGGTCGGTCAGCGTTACCAAAAATTCTTAAGGCGCGTTCCATGTCACGCAGCAGCAAATGACCGCGTTTGTATGGTGAGAAGCGTCTAGCAAATCCGATGGTAAGTGCTTTGGGATCTAGTAAGGTATCAGTGGCTTGAATGTTTTGGTATTCTTCGCCTCGTCCTTCTCTAGCTTTCTTAACTTTATGGCGGGTGTGAGCAACAAGTCTTTCTTTGAGAATTTGATGTCGCCACCACAGTTCTTCGTTGGGAATATCGTCTACTTTTTCCCACATTTTGGGGTCAACTGCATGGGTTTTCCAATCAGTTCCCAAATACTGATTGTACAATTCTGCTATTAGGGGAGCTGTCCAAGTTGGTGCATGGACTCCGTTGGTAATGTAGCCGATGGGGACGTTATCTTCAGATCGATTGGGATACATGACTGTCCACATTTGGCGGGAAACTCGTCCGTGTAACTCGCTGACACCGTTGGAAGTGCGACACATCCGCAATGCTAAAACAGTCATACCAAAAGGTTCCCAAGGATCACCGAGTCGGCGTGCGCCTAATGCTAAGAACTGTTCGCGGGAAAGGCGTAGTTGTGGCCAGTAGTGGGCGAAGAACGAGTCCATTAAATCTGGAGAGAAGACATCATGTCCGGCGGGAACGGGTGTATGGGTGGTGAAGACACAGCGTTTACGTACATCTGTTTCTACGTCGTAGAAGGATTTATTAGTACGTTCAATTTCTTGGCGGACAACTTCTAAGGTACAGAAGGCGGCGTGTCCTTCGTTGAGGTGATAGACGGATGGCTGGATTCCCAAAGCTGTTAAAGCACGGACACCACCAATTCCTAAAACGACTTCTTGGGCGATGCGAGTTTCTTGATTTCCGCCGTAGAGGTGTCCAGTTAACCAACGATCAATGGGATCATTGTCGTCGCGATCGCTATCTAAAAGATAGAGGGTGACTCGCCCAACTCGTACTTGCCAAATTTGTACTTTCACCCGGCGCTGACGAATTTCTAGTTCGATGGTGAGTGGTTGCCCTTGCTCGTTTTTAATTAGTTCTATGGGCATACGATGGAAGATATTATCCACATAATAATCTTCCTGCCAGCCACCACGGTTCAAGCGTTGTCGGAAATAACCTTGACGATACAGCAAGCCAATAGCAACCATTGGTACGCCCAAATCGGATGAAGATTTGAGATGATCGCCTGCAAGAATACCCAAACCGCCAGAATAGACGGGTAAGGATTCGTGAATACCAAACTCGGCGCAAAAGTAAGCAATAGGATTTTCAGTGGAAACTTGCGGTGCGACTCGGTTCACCCAAGTGTCCTTTTTGGTCATATATTCGTCGAATTCTTTGGCGAGGGCAGAAATTTGCTTGAGGTAAAACGGGTCTTCTGCAAGCTGGGTGAGGCGTTCGTAGGTTGCTGATTCTAATATTGCTACTGGATTATGTCCGCAACGTTCCCATTCTTGAGGATCGATAGTTTGAAATAAAGCAATGCGATCGCTCGTCCAAGACCACCAATAGTTGTAAGCCAAATCTGCCAAGCGTCGCAGTGGCAAAGGCAATTTTTCACTCAAGCGAAGCGCTGCGGTCATTGCAATACTTTTAGTCATAATTATTGTTTGTTTAGATTTGTAAGTTTACTAGTTAATCACGACAATTAAAGCGACTATTTTAATCAGTCATCGGGGAGCATTTCACTGTTTAACTTATTTATTGCCATACAGTGGTTAATCAAAAAATCCTGATCAAAGTTTCTGCTTTTTCGTTTTTAACTTAAATTAAATCATCCTGCTTTTTGTGCCGATTTGCATAGGTTTATACTTCAATTTTATTGACATTGTTTTAACTTATTTTTGATATTTTTAAGTTTTATTTAATTATCTTCTGCTTTGAAATCATGCAAAGTCAAGGTTCCACAACATTTCAACTAGGATGTCTGATCAAAGAGAGTCCTAAAAAATAATATTTAATTAAAAAACCAAAAATAAATTAAGTTTATTGTGGATTTTAAAATTAAGAGATGGTTCAGGGTAATTTCGGAACATTTAGCCTGATTATGTGTATAAAAAAATTATATTTAATGATTTTTAAGTTTGTATTTATAAATTTAAATTAAATTATTTTTTAATATTTTATTGTTAGAAACTACTTTTTGTTAATTTCCAGTAATTCTACCATAAAAGTAATAATAAAAATTAGTATTTAGACCGATTCAAAAAATGTTTGTAACACATTCAGAATCTGAGACGCGATATATCGCGTCTCTACTTTTGCTGTATTAGACATCTCCAGAAATTAATTCTGCGTTACCCAAAATCCTTGTAGAGACGCGAAATTACCCTGGGGATCTTGCTACGCGTCTCTACATTAGTTTTCACAGAGGTCTATTGTAAAAGAGCGATCGCATGATGACGGATGTGATCTTCAATAAAAGAGGCAATAAAGTAATAGCTGTGATCGTAGCCTTCTTGATAACGCAAATTTAAAGGTTGATTTACTTCCGCACAAGCTTTGTCAAATGTATCCACAAGTAATTGTTCAGGTAAAAATTTATCCGCAGTACCTTGATCGATCAGAATTTGACTATGGTATCCTACTTGCTTGACTAACTCGCTAGCATCGTAAGCAGGCCAAGCTTCTAGATCTTCACCAAGATAGCGACTGAAAGCTTTTTGTCCCCAAGGACAACGTATTGGTGCAGTAATAGGCGCAAAAGCTGAGACAGATTTATATTTTTGGGGATTTCGCATAGCACAAATCAGCGCCCCATGTCCACCCATAGAATGACCAAAAATGCTTTGTCTGTCTGGTATGGCTGGGAAATTTTCGGCAATTACAGCAGGTAATTCATCAACAACATAACTATACATGCGATAATGCGAAGCCCACGGTTCAACTGTAGCATCAATGTAAAAGCCTGCACCCGTGCCAAAATCCCAGTCCTCATCCTCACCAGGAATTCCAGTGTTGCGGGGGCTAGTATCTGGTACTACTAACATTAAGCCATACTTTGCTGCAAAGCGTTGCGCTCCCGCTTTCGCCATAAAATTTTCTTCTGTGCAAGTCAAACCAGAGAGGAAATAAAGCACAGGTACTGGTTCTGTATTTACCTGTGGTGGTTGGTAAACAGCAAAACGCATTTCACCATTACAACTAATAGAGGGATGGCGATAAAAGCTGAGTTTGCCATCAAAGCATTTTGATTCTGAAATCAGAGCAACAGACATGTTTTATTGGTTAAATTAGCTAAACTTACGAGTGAAGGAGGCTGTTTAGATTCAGTTAAAAACATACTATGAACCAAGAACAACAGGATATATTTGACTCAAAATCTGTTCCAGAATCATCAATAACTGGACAAAATACCGAACAAAAGCCCGAAGAAACGAATGAAAAGATATCTTACATTCATAAAACTGATCGCATTCGAGCTTGGAGTGAATTTATTAAATCCATAACCCCATATGTTTGGGTCGCTGTGATTATTATTGTGCTGATTCCGTTGCTAGGTAAATTTTTGATTGCAGGTTCATCACCACAAGATCAGGTTATTACTCAACCAATAAAAGATAAAGTAGTGATTGTTGAGAAAAAAGCTCCACCATCAGGAATAGAAGATGCGATCGCCACTGCAATTACCAATGCTCATTCTCAATCTCAGAGTTTCGCTTCTGCAAAATTAGATCAGTGGGTTGATGAATTAATGACTCGCGTTGATCATAGCTTCCTAGATTGGTATTTTAATTATTTTAATCAAAAAAAGCTAGAGTTTAGCACTCCATTTGTGTGGTTAACTTCAGCCGTAACTCACTGGACAAATGCAAACAATCCCTCGCCTACACAAGCAGTAGCCGAAAAATTAACTGAGAATTTTCAAACAGAATTTGCCAAACGTGTTCTCAGACCTAAAGTCGCTCAATTGGAATTAGAAAATATCACTAAAGATACTATAGATTTTTATGTTGCTCATTTGAGTCAAAATATTGCTGATATCCAAAGTAGTTATAAGATTCCTCAAGGAGATTGGGAACGTTATCTCGGTGATATTGCGATTACTGTTAATGATACAGAAGGCAATATATCTAATTTATCTTTAAAAATTTTAACTGGAGGTAGTGCTTATTTACTTACAAAAGCCATGATTCCCACTGTCACAAAAGTTGGTAGTAAACTTGTAACATCTTTTGCTGGGAAAGCTGGTGCAAAAATGGCTGCTAAAACTGGTGGTGCAGTTGCTGCAAAATTAGGCGCAGAATTACTAGATCCGATTGTAGGAGTTGGTATTATTATCTGGGATGTATGGGATTTTAACCATACAGTAGCAGTCGAGAAACCCATCTTAAGAGATGCAATTAGTGATTATTTACAACAAGTCAAATTATCATTGCTAGATAATCCCGAAAATGGAATTATGTCAGCAATTAATCAAGTGGAAAATGGAATGTTTAAAAATGTTCGTAGTAGCGCTTAAATACTAATAAAAATAACTAACTTGAAATAGGGAACAGGTAATTAAGAGATAGGGTAAACTAAATTTGCTAATGAGGGTTGGAAAAATCAAGCGTTTTGCCTGGTTTACCCACAATTGAAATTGCTGGATATTCAGATGTAAATTCAAAATGATATATTCTCTTTATAGAAATTAACTGTAATTTAATTAACAGTTAAACATAATATAAAACGTAGCGTTTCCACGCTATACCCATGCTGCTAGCAGGTTACACTAGGTCTGATAACAGCGGTTTTACCGTTTACAATGAGGCTTTTATGGCTGTTGATCTGGTAGAGATTGGCAATTACTTAGATAACCTTGGTTGGGATTATCGTGTAGATGAAGAAGAAGACCGTATTATCACAGGAGTAGAAAGTGATAATGTCGATGACTTTCTCATTGTTGTCCAATTAGATGAGGATGGGAAGTTTTTTCGGCTATTTGCACCACAGGTTTTGGCAGGAGTGCAAGATCATCCCCATAAAGCAGCCATTCTCCAAACAATGCTAGCAATATCCTGGGAAACCAAAATGCTGCAATGGGAGTATGATCCTTCCGATGGTGAAATTCGTGCCATTATCGAGTTCCCTTTGGAAGATTCGATTCTCACAGAAAAACAATTTAACCGTTGTTTGAGTGGCTTAATTCAGCTTGTTGATAATGTCGCCATACCTCGTTTGCAAGAGGTGATGGAAACAGGTCATGATCCAGGTAATGTAGAACTAGGAGAAAGAATTTTATTAAGTATTCAACAAGAAGCACCAGGATTGCTAGACCTTTTGGAGAAAGCAATGGAAGCCCGTAAAAAGCGGGGGAGTTTTCCGAACGAATCAGCCGAATGAGTAATGAAATAGCTATACTCCAAAGTGATACGCTCAATATACTGAAAGTTTTCTAGGGTTGGATATTATGACATCTTATGCAACCTCCTCTGCTAAAGCAGAAATGAGTGAACTCCGGCGTCTTAAGGGTTTGCTACCACCAGAATTGCAAAGTTGGGTAACTGTTGAAGGTACAACAGAAGTAAATCCACCCCTAATTCGCTGCGAAGAAATTGGCAAAGATCAAGTAGAAATTCAAATTGACTTGGTGAAATGGGATACGCTGGCAATGGATCAGCGCAATTTAGTGTTCTGGCATGAAGTTGCGCGCATTCAAAATGATACCATTCCCAAAGATGGTTGGGAAATGGCAGCTTTGGCCATCGGTTTGGGTGGTGCTGTTGGCGAATTATGGGTACAGGATGTTTTATTGCTGTTGTTAGCCTTAGCACTGTGCGGTGTTTCTGGCTGGCGACTTTATCAAAAAAACAATGGGGAAAAGCAACTTAGAGAATTTATTGAAGCTGACGAAAAAGCGATCGCCTTAGCGACTCGTTTTGGATACAGTCTTCCCAACGCTTATAAAAGTTTAGGTAGCGCTTTAAAAACCCTAATTGATATGACTCCTAGCAAGCGTCAACGTTCTAAATACGAAGGACGACTCTCAGCCCTCAAACGCAGTGCTAATAAAGTCAGAGCAAAATCCAAGACTACTGTGGATGAAGGGATATATTAGCAAAATCGAGGGAAGGGGACAAGGGGGACAAGGGGGACAAGGGAGAATTTCTATTTCAAGCACCTCCCCACTCTTGATACTTCCCTATTTCCCCATCTCTCCATCAACCTTCACAAGTTAATCTGCTGTGCAAAACACTTATTCAACGTGTCGCCGCTTCAACCAAACACCAGCTAACCCCAGTAGAACTAGCCCAGCAGTTGTAGTTGATTTTGGTGGATTTTTCGCTTGATTGAAGTTACCTAGTTCCGTAGCGTTCACCTTAAATGAATAGAGGAAACCAGGAACTAACCCTTGACCTCTCGGACAATAAGTGTCAATTGTTACCTTGCTAACACTGCTAGCATCTTTGTTGCTGCAAACATCGAATTGCACGTCATCATCATTTTGGGTGACGCTATAGTCATTATCAGTGCCTATTAGTAAGGCATAGGAACCATTTCTGAGTTTAGGGCCAATTGTCAGGCCTTCCATTTTTTCTGGTATCTTTGTCCAGTCACCAGGATTTTCAGGATTCAAAGTTTGCGCTACATCAAAAAACAAAGTTTTACTAACCGGATTTACACCCAGTGGTAAAGTGTTTATGCCTGTAAGACTTGTGTTACTGACATCAGTTGCACCGACAAGGCTAATTTTGTAAACGCGCTTGCTTGCAACAGGATTAGGGGTGTCAGTGGGATCATCAGCTAAATCATTCAGCGCGTCTACCCCAAACCCGCGATTATCTCTTTCTAAAACTAAAAATTCTTGATCATTGAGAGCAGTGATGGCACTGATCCCGATATTTCGGCCTTGGGCATTTTGTCCGAAATCATTGTCAGTACCAGGAATGCGATCGTTGATATCTGTTAAGCTTTCTAGTTGATAAATGTATTGAGCCGTACTCTGTCCACTAGCAGTATCAAATTCTACTAACCGGAGATTGCGGCTGTAGCGTCCGTCGTTCTTGCCATTATTATCTACGCCTTCATTCACCAATGGATCTTGTAGCATAGCGAACAACTTTTTGCCATCTGGGCTAATAGTTAGTCCTTCAAAACCCCGATTATCTTGGCGTCCAGTTGTGATCGTTGGGCGACCATCGACATAGTTGAGAGTGCTTCCAGCTTTGGGAATTAGATTATCTGGAATCACAAATGACCTAATAAATTCACCCTTGGGACTGAATTCATAAACAGAGGGGCCATATTCATCGGAAATGTAAAAATTCCCATTGGGAGCGACTGCAAACCCCTCTGGATCAAAACTCTGACCAAGAACTGCTTTATTGCTGTTGAGTAATTCTGGGTTCAAGCCATTGAAGCTTTGACCATCTTTTTTAAAGACAATTGTCTCTAGAATTCTAAATTTTCTAATTTTCCCGGTAATTGGGTTAACATCAAGGGAAAATTTTTGTACACGTGTTTCGTAAGGAATTACACCGCCACCAGGACCGCGATCGCTCAAACCGTAGTAGACATTATTCGTGCGATCATAGTACAAATCTGAGAAAAATCCTAAGCGGTTTTGATTGGCACTATTACCATCGTAGGGATATAAATCAGTACTTCTACCGGGAATAATTAAGGTATCACTGAGGGAGATACCATAAGCAGATGTTGCATATCCAGTAACACTTACAGCGAGCGAGCAGGTGAGTACGGAAAGCCAATGTCTAAATTGAACCATTGCTAATATTTAAAATGTGACTATTTTTAGCATTGGGCTACCGTATTAAGGCTAGGTTAACCATTAAACTCAGTACTGTTTTTTACACCAAAATTTTACAAACTTTACTTAATTCTTGGTTTTATCTTTATAAAATTAACTAAATATAAGGTGATAGAGAGCGATCGCATATAAATTATGCTACGTATTTACGTGTAACATAGGGAAGTTTCTGCTGTTTATTAAACTGTTAGATAAAATGAGAAATTTACTGATATAAGAAAATATCCATTCCAGTTTGCTCATGAGATTGAGTAATTATTGTAGGAAGTCTGATGTATTTCTTGATACTTTATAAAAAATAATTATTCATATTCAAGTAATTGATAATACTTAAATAACCATAGTATTTATTGTGGGGTTAAAGTGTAATGTAGACATTTACTTATCCGAACTTCTTCGATTTATTTATATGAGTGTGAGAAACTCTCGGTAATGACTAAAGTCCTAAATTATAAGAACTCTGAAGTGTTCACCACTAACAACTGTACGGGAGAAGCATTTGTATGAATATATTTAGTTTTAAATTTAAAGATACCCGTACAAATGCTACACCCCTATCCACTAAACTAATTTAAAATCTTTATCTACTTGAAGATTTCATGAAATCTTATTGATTGTTCGGTATTTACAAAATTTGTTTGATAACTTTGCATAAAGAATTGTTTAGTAATTAAATTAAGATAAATACTCACATCCAAAAAATTTGCTCAAAAAATATTTTTGTGAGTACACAAGCTTGTGCTGTATTTGAATACCCATTATGGGTATTCTAAGCATAAGCGCGATCGCGGCTAAAAATATCGTAAATACCTGGAAAACTATGAGAATTTTGGTGACGGGCGGTGCTGGGTTTATTGGCTCACATTTAATCGACCGACTAATAGCTGATGGACACGAAGTAATTTGCTTAGATAACCTCTATACAGGTCATAAACGCAACATCCTCAAGTGGATAGATCATCCTTATTTTGAATTTATTCGTCATGACATCACCGAACCAATCCGCTTAGAAGTAGATCAAATTTACCATTTAGCTTGTCCAGCTTCCCCAGTACATTATCAGTACAACCCAGTCAAAACTGTAAAAACCAACGTCATGGGTACGCTGAATATGTTGGGGTTAGCAAAGCGTGTGAAAGCGCGCTTTTTGTTGGCTTCCACAAGTGAAGTTTATGGTGATCCAGAAGTTCATCCCCAAAACGAAGAATACAGGGGTAGTGTGAATCCAATTGGACTGCGTTCATGCTATGACGAAGGCAAGCGTATCGCTGAAACCTTAGCATTTGACTATTACAGACAAAACAAAGTTGATATTAGAGTTGCTCGGATCTTTAATACATATGGCCCTCGCATGTTAGAAAACGATGGTCGGGTAGTCAGTAATTTTGTCGTTCAAGCATTACGAAGTGTTCCATTAACAGTATACGGAGAAGGATCGCAAACACGTAGTTTTTGTTACGTGTCAGACTTAGTAGAAGGACTGATGCGACTCATGAATAATGAATATATTGGACCAGTTAATTTAGGAAATCCCGACGAATACACAATCTTAGAACTGGCTCAGGCTGTACAAAATATTGTTAATCCTGATGCACAGATTAAGTTTGAGCCACTACCTGCTGATGACCCACGCCGCCGTCGTCCCGATATTAATCGAGCGAAGACTTGGTTAAATTGGGAACCTACCATTCCACTACAAGAAGGGTTAAAACTGACAGTAGAAGATTTCCGCGAACGTATAAAAAATGGTTAATAGTCAATAGTCAATAGCCAATAGCTTTGAACAAATCACAAATACAGCAGATTTCAGGTAAATGAAGTACAAATTTTAAAAACAAAGCCATATACCAAGAGACTTTCAACCCTGTTCCCTGTTCCCTATTCCCTGTTCCCTGCTGTAACTATTGACAAATGACAAATTTGCAGAAAACTTCGTTTTTGAAAATTTAAACCCAAACAAAGTGAGGAATTAAGCAAAATGCGTGTTTGTGTTATTGGTACTGGTTACGTTGGTTTAGTAACAGGAGCTTGCTTGGCTCACATTGGTCATGATGTGATTTGCGTAGATAATAACGAAGAAAAAGTTAAGCTAATGAAGTCTGGGCAATCACCTATTTTCGAGCCTGGACTCTCAGAAATTATGCAGAATGCCATTGTAAATGGCAAAATCCAGTTTACAAGTGATCTTGATGCCGGAGTCAGCCACGGAGAAATTTTGTTTATCGCTGTTGGAACACCACCTCTACCGACTGGTGAAAGCGATACTCGTTATGTGGAAGCTGTTGCTCGTGGAATTGGTACTCACCTTGATGGTGGCTATAAAGTAATTGTCAATAAATCTACTGTCCCGATTGGCTCTGGTGACTGGGTACGGATGATAGTTCTAGATGGTATTGCTGAACGTCAAAAAACACTCGTACCTGCTGGTGGTGGTGGAGGACATGATGATGAACAATTACCACAAATTACAGCCCAGTTTGATGTAGTCAGTAACCCAGAGTTTTTACGAGAAGGTTCAGCCGTTTATGATACCTTTAACCCCGATCGCATTGTTTTAGGTGGTAATAGCTCTAAAGCGATCGCGATGATGGAAAAATTATATGCTCCAATTGTAGAGCGTAAATATGCTGAAGATCAGTCTTTACCTCCATTACCAGTGTTGGTGACAGACTTGAGTTCAGCAGAAATGATTAAATATGCTGCTAATGCCTTTTTAGCAACCAAGATTAGTTTTATTAATGAAGTTGCAAACATTTGCGATCGCGTTGGCGCTGATGTCACCCAAGTAGCCAAAGGTATCGGCTTAGACTCTCGGATCGGAAATAAATTCTTGAATGCTGGTATTGGCTGGGGTGGTTCTTGCTTCCCCAAAGATGTCTCAGCACTGGTTCACACCGCCGATGACTACGGATACGAAGCCCAACTACTCAAAGCCACAGTCAGCGTCAACGAACGCCAGCGCTTGATTGCTGTTGAAAAACTTCAGCAAGCTCTAAAAATTCTCAAAGGTAAAACAGTCGGACTACTCGGTCTGACCTTTAAACCTGATACCGATGACATGCGTGACGCCCCAGCACTTAACTTGATTGAGCAGTTAAATCGATTGGGAGCCAAAGTCAAAGCATATGACCCCATTGTTTCCCAATCTGGTTTACGGGATGGTCTTTCTGGTGTATTGGTAGAAACCGATCCACAAAGACTAGCCGATGGTTGCGATGCTTTAGTAATTGTCACTGAATGGCAGCAGTTTAGAACTCTTGACTATGCTCAGATGGCAAAATTGATGAACCACCCCGTCATGATTGATGGTCGTAATTTCCTCGATCCTGAAATGATGCTCAGATCTGGCTTTCAGTATATTGGCATCGGTCGGTAAAATTTTTCAGATGACGCGCAACTTGGGGTACTTCAGGTTCGGATAAGAGAAATAGATTGGCATTTAAACCCACCAGAGACGCGATATATCGCGTCTCTACAACCCCAAAATTAACCGTATTGACTGTTGTGTGTCTTTTTTATAAATAAATAGAGCGAACACTATTAAGTGGGCGGATATTGAACGGTAACTTAATAGTAAAAGTACTACCTTTAGTTAATTCACTTTGTACATTCAAGTTACCGTAGTGTGCTTGGACAATTGCTTGCGAAATTGCTAATCCCAATCCAGAACCGCCAGTAGTACGAGAGCGATCGCAATTTACCCGATAAAAGCGATCAAAAATTCGTGACAACTCTGCTTGAGGAATACCAATCCCTGTATCTTCTATCTGAATTACAGCATGATGGTCACTGCGATCTAAACAAACTGTCACCTTTCCTCCTGATGGTGTGTATTGAATAGCATTAATAATTAAATTAGAAAAAAGCCGATAAAGCTGATCTCCATTACCGACAATATTCACAGGATCTGATATTCGTAGTGTAGATGTCAGTGTTACTCCTGCTGCGATCGCCAATGCGGCAAATTCCTCTATTAGGTCATCAATAATATCATTTAAACAGCAAATATCACGTCGCAATGGCACAGTTTGACGATCTAATCTGGTTAGCAGTAATAAATCTGTCACCAGAGTAGTGAGTCGTTGATTCTGACGTTGTATGCTTTGCAGAATTTCCCGTGCCTCTGTTTGATCTAATTGTGGTATAAAAAGTGCTGATTCCACAGTTGCTTGGGTTGCGGCTAAAGGTGTCCGCAACTCGTGTGCAGCATCTGCTGTAAATTGCTGAATTTGTCTGTAAGATTTATAAATTGGTTGCATTGCTAATTCTGCTAGCCACCAACTAGCAAGACCAACTAGACCGATAACAATTGGTGAACCTAATGCTAAGGTGAGTTTCACTGCATCTAAATAACTATTAAAATCTTCCAGACTTCGCCCTACTTGGAGATACCCCCAATCATCATTGCTTTGAGTATGCAATGTCAAAGAAATCTGGTGATAAAGCTTACCTTGACTGTCTTTTAAAGTCTGCCATAATTCTTTGTTAAACTCAGATGACAATGCTTTTGGATCAGAACCAGCTATAGCAAACAAACGTCCAGAATTGTCAAAAAAACGTACATAATAGTGACCTTGATTAATCGCGCTTAGAGTATGGCGTCGTAAATTTGATGGCTCTGGAGTACATCTATTTCCTACCACACAGATATTTGGTAGAAGCTCTTGTATGACTGGTTCTAATCGACCTGGTTGTTGTAATTTTAGTTCAATACTATCGTGTAATGTTCCCGCAACTGATTCTATTTCCCGGTCTAATGTTACCCAATGAGCATGAGCGATCGCTCTGTAGATACCAAAGCCGCATACACTTAAAATCAAGGCCATAACCAGAGCATACCACAGAGCTAAATGCAAGCGTGTTAATTGAAACAGTTTATTCTGATTCATCCTTAAGATTGAGACGATATCCCATACCATGCAAAGTTTCAATCGTGTTTCCAGAGCCACTGTTAACTAGTTTGCGACGCAACAAACGTATTTGAGCTGCTACTACATTACTAATAGGTTCTGCATTCACTTCCCAAAGCTGATTGCGAATTTGTTCAGTAGTAATAATTTGGTTTGGATGTTTCATAAAATACTCTAGTAGCTGGAATTCTTTATTAGTCAGGGAAATTTCCTGTTTATTTCCTCCAGCATTTTTACTGACAACTATATTATTGCCATAGTCCAAAGTCAGCTTACCCACCGTTAATTCCTGTGGCTGAAATTGAGGCGATCGCCTTTGCAAAGCACGCAACCGCGCTAATAATTCTGCCATACCAAATGGCTTCACTAAATAATCATCTGCACCTGCATCTAAACCAGCAACTTTATCTTCCATGCTATCTTTTGCTGTCAACATCAACACAGGCAGAGGGTTTTTATGGTAACGTAGTCGCTTGCACAACTCTAATCCTGATATTCCTGGTAGCATCCAATCAAAAATAGCTAGTGTGTATTGTGTCCAGCTATTTTCTAAATATGCCCATGCATCATTACCATCAACTACCCAATCAATTAAATACTTCTGCTGGGTGAGAGTTCGCTTAATTGCACTACCTAAATCGGGTTCATCTTCGACTAGTAACACTCTCATAAAATACATCTGTCAATGGCTGTCAATGATCAGTTTAAATCTTTTCTGATTTAATAGAGACGAAACCACGCTATACCTATAGGAATTACTGCATCAATGCCAACCTCTTTAGCTGAAAAAGTGTAGACATAACCATTACCAATATTTCGTCTTTTTATCTTATTAAGGTCAACATCAAACTTAGTATTAGGGGCAACTGCTTCGGTAAAATCTAGTAATATGGTTTTACCATTTATAGATACATTAGTATTAATTTTATGTTCATTATCATCTACGATATCAATATTTTTAATGTCATTACTCACAGTTACATTTTCTGGGATTTTGATTAGTAGTTGGGTAACAGCTTTACTATTTTTGGGAACATGTAATCGGAAACTATGTCTAAAATTTCCTCCAATTCCCCAACGCGTGAGAGGAAATTGTACATTTCCATCAATATGGGGAAGAGTACTATCTTTTTCACTAGCATTTGCATAGCCCACAGAAATTAAAGCTGTTATACTGAGAGTATATGCGGCAGTGTAAATCAGTGATTTTTTCATATTTATTCCTCATTTTTCCAATTTTGACAGCTAAATTTTAGGTTCATCCATGCATAATGAACCTGTGATTAATCAATACATCTAAATTTACTAAAGCTATACTTAACTACCCCTATGTTCATCCAGTTTTTGGAATAAACTAGATAGCTAACTTTTAGCCAATACTAAAGAAGTATGTATATCCCCTCTATCTACTAGCATGACAAGTCATGATGAAATCGAGGTGAAATTTGAGATGATTATTGCACATCTATCCAGAAATCAGCAGTAATTATTTTGCCATTTCGATTAAACTGTCCCCACATTTTATATTTTCCAGCTTTCGGAAAACTGGTCATAAAATGAATTTCATCGTTTGGAGTATTTTTCATCGCATGAGCATGGATATAATCTGCTTGTGTTAATGGCGATGACTGCTTGAGGATGACTAAATGTCCTCTTTCTCCTAAATAAGGTTTTAAATCTGTGGGTGATTTATTAGTATCGGTATCTTGTAAATTGAAAATTACATGAATCTCTTGTCCAGCTTTGATTGTGGGTTGAGGTAATTTCAGGTTAACTTTAGTGTTGCCAAATGTTTTAGTAGTAGCTAAATCAATTTTTGGCGTAGTTGGTGATTGTCCTGGAACTTGTGCTTTTAGAATTGAAACTTGTTCTGCTTTTCCCGCTACTTTGTAATCACTGAAAAGGGTGTAATTGCTAGGATAAGGAAAATCAGTTTGAACTTCAAAGCGTCCATTATTTTTATATGTAGGATGAATATGTTGAAAAGATTGTAAATCATCACTAACAACAATTAAATGCATTAATTTTTCTTGAAATTGGTCAAAGTTAGCAATTGATTTTCCGTTTTTATCTTTGATATCAATTGTTAAAGATACAGGAGTTTTAGGAACAATTGAAGTCGGAAGTGTAAGCTCCGCAATTGCATTTGCAGGTTCTAAATTTGAATGACCTGAATGCTCATTGTGGTCATTTCCCATATTGTGACCGACATGAGAGTTTTCCTTAGTTCCTAATGTTTTGGAATGATCCATATTGTGACCTGCGTGGGAATTCGCATCCGCAATGGCATTTGTATTAGAAGTTGATGTTTCTCTTGTTTGTGAAGATTTTACTTGTGAGGCGCAAGCTTGAGTGAGAACAAGACTTGAAGTGATAGCTAGTGCAGTAAAAATTCTCTTCATTTGTTTACAGGTTTGATTGTCAAATGGAATATTTTGTTGGTGAACTTGGTTATTTACTATTAGTCTGCCATTCGATTATGAAATTTGCATGAAATCCTAAAATATCAGGACATCGCCCTTAATAAGTAATCTGTGGTTAAGACGAGGCTGCCGAAATGATTTTTGAGGCTGCCGAAATGATTTTTGAGTCTGCCGAAATGATTTTTGAGTCTACCGAAATGATTTTTGAGTCTGCCGAAATGATTTTTGAGTCTGCCGAAATGATTTT
>NZ_JCACKS010000239.1:25541-36276 GCF_059505505.1 Pelatocladus sp.
AATGATTTTTGAGTCTGCCGAAATGATTTTTGAGTCTGCCGAAATGATTTTTGAGTCTACCTCTCTTCAGGCGCAATCCCTGTACCTTTATCTTGTAACTCGGAGAATGTCAAGATAAGTCTATTGATTAAAAGTAAACCTACCATTTACTTTTTCACCTTTAAGATCAGCAATAACTTTTACTTGATATTGACCAGTTGCTTTTTCAGTTAACTTTGCTGTGTAATGTTTTCCATTAGCTTCATATGTCATGGGAATTGATTTTTGTTTTCCATCAGGTAGCTGAACTTGAGCCGTTACTTTCGCGTCAGGTACTGTTTCATGGTTGTCACCTTTTAGCAGGTATAAATCCATATGAGTTGCACTTGCTTCTTTTTCAGGAACAAATTCTAAATGATAAGTTCCTGTCTCTACAACTTGACCACCTTTAGATGCACCATGTTCGTTATTTGTTTTAGCAGCAGGTGAAGCAGAAGCAGTTGGTGATACAGAACCAGAGTTAGAGCTTACTGAAGTATTACTAGAAGTATTATTATCTGTAGTAGCTGTTTGATTGCTGTTACTACAAGCACCTAAAAAAACTAGTCCGACACTTGCTAAAAATACAAAACTGAGATTCAGATATTGCATTAAATGATTCTTCATTTGAGAAATTTAATTGTAATGTGGATAGTGATAAACGCAGTTTTTAGCAAAAAAATCTGCAAAACTATTGCTTGTCTTAGTTTTCGTTAGGATTTATGTATTTATAATTACTCCTGATTTGTTAGAAACTATTTTATACGAGTAGATTACATTTTTGTAAGCAAATTTAGTGACAATATCAAGTATTACAAATCGAAATGAAATTGAGATGAAATTTATCAAACAGGTAGAATCAGCCAGGATAGCTTATATTTTGCAGCTACCTAATATCCCGCCAGAGAATAAATTCTCTGGCTAATAGCACAAGTCCGTTGAAAACGGACTCAAAGATTTATCCAGTCAGCTAATCGCAAACTTGAGCTTTGAGTACTAGTGCTTCTCCACATTAATCTTGAGGGATTATAGATCCTCGACAATTTTTGCGAAGTTGGGGATCTAAACACCTGCGACTCATCAAAATTAATGTGGTGGAGTACTAGCTTCGAGGTTAAGTTCTAATAAACAATTATTACTTTTGTGCAACTTAGGTCAGTCAATTGCTAGTGTTGTTGAGAATTGAGAAGAAGTAACTATTTCCCAGATTCAATTAGCGACCAAAGCACTTACAGCGCCACCAGTAGTGAGGGTAATAAACTGATGGCTGTTTATTTTTTCAGAATTCATTATTTGCAATTATTCTAGATTTTTGATTGAGTCTATCAGGCACAATTTTACAATTTTGATTTTAATTTAAAAAACTGCTTTATAAATTTTTATGATAAGCATATCAAAGTGAAATCAAGATGAAATTTAACATATGTACAAGTAAGAAAATTAAAAATATTCTTTTATTCCTATAGTTAGAAGCACTATTTTGAAGTCTTTTTCTATTCTTCTAATTACGAAAGCGCAAATCATGAAAATAGGGGTGTATATGCTTTTAGTTCACGAAGAATATCAATCTAGTTTTGATGTTGCGATGTACTGTGCAGTAGAGTGCGAACACTGTGCTGAAGCCTGTATCGGTCATGCAGAAATGGCACAATGCGCTCGTACCTGCCTTGATTGTGCAGAAATTTGCCGGACTGTGGCTATTTATATGGTACGTGGTTCGCGTTTTATTCCTCACTTAGTACGTGCTTGTGCAGAGATATGTGAAGCCTGCGCCAAAGAATGTGAGAAGCATGATGCAGAACACTGCAAGAAATGTGCAAAAGCTTGTCGGCAAGCTGTAGAAGAATATCGCAAAATCGCTGCTGTAGGAGTGGCATAAGTTTAATTTACTTCAACCGTAAGGCAAGCTGTTTATCAGTTCACACTGCTTTACTTAGTAGTGATTACTAGTAATTGATCGGGTACACTCCGCGAGAAAAATCATAATTGATTTAGCTTGCCTTACATTTTCCTAACCCTAAATAGAAGAAAACGAGCAATCATCGCTGACAAACCCACGTATTCAGGAGCTATGCACAGAGATTGTGACAACACAGAAGGAGGAGATCAAGATTATGAAAACACTTATGGAATAGAGGCAGAGGGCAGACGACAGAAGGGAAAGATTTTTTAGTTGATGAGATTTAACTAAAAATTCAGCGTATTCATTATTTTCACATTCAAGTGCAAGATATAAATGTAAGCTAATGACAAAGCAACATCACACACGAAATAACCACGTAGTTCGAGAAGGTGATGAACACCACAATCATGCCGGACACTTAGAACATGGTGGACACGCCGGACATGGTAAACATGCAGGACACAGCCCGGAAATTTTCAAACGTCGCTTTTTTATCTGCCTTGTTCTAACTTTACCCATCTTATATTTTTCCACCCAACTACAAGATTGGTTAAATTATGAAGCGATCGCATTTCCCCGTTCGGAGTGGATTAATCCGGTTTTAGCAATCATCATCTATTTTTATGGCGGTTGGGTATTTCTCAAAGGTGCTTGGAACGAACTGCACAGCAAAATTGGGATGATGACTTTGATTGCGCTGGCAATTACAGTAGCATTTGTCTACAGCTTGGCAGTTTCTCTCGGTTTGCAGGGAATGCCTTTCTATTGGGAATTAGCAACCCTAGTAGATATTATGTTGTTGGGACATTGGATAGAAATGGCTTCTGTTCAAGGTGCTAGCCGGGCTTTAGAAAATCTGGCAGAATTAGTACCTTCTCAAGCTCATCGCTTTACTAACGGTAAAGTTGAAGATGTTGCAGTTAGCGACATTCAAGCAGAAGATATCATTTTAATTCGTCCGGGTGAGCAGGTTCCCAATGATGGGATTGTGATTGAGGGAGACACCAATATTAATGAATCTTTTCTCACAGGTGAATCTCGTCCCGTTTCTAAACACGAAGGCGATGAAGTCGTAGCTGGTTCGGTTAACGGTGAAGGTTCGGTAAAAGTTAAAGTTACTCGTATTGGTGGCGATACGACGATTAATCAGATTATGCGCTTGGTAGAAGAGGCGCAGGGTTCAAGAAGTAGATATCAAGTTTTAGCAGACCGGACAGCTTACTGGTTAACTATCATTGCGATCGCTGCTGGTAGTCTCACTTTCTTTACTTGGCTATTTTTTAGTGATTTAATTTTTGCTGTCAACCGTAGCGTGACCGTATTAGTTATAACTTGTCCTCATGCCCTCGGTTTAGCTATTCCTTTGGTAATTGCTAACTCTACTGGTTTAGCTGCTAAAAATGGAATTTTGGTGAGAAATCGAGATGCTTTAGAACGAGCAAAAGATATTAAAAATATGGCGTTCGATAAAACTGGAACCCTGACAGAAGGACGCTTTGCAGTTCAAAGAGTTGTGAGTGACTCTTTAACAGAAGAACAAGCCTTAGCAATAGCCGCTGCTTTGGAAACTTCTTCTGAACATCCCTTAGCGAAAGCAGTGGTGGAAGCCGCAGAACGTCGCCAACTGCATTTACCTCAAATGACTGATTTTAAAACAGTAACAGGTCGTGGAGTTGAGGGTAAAGTTAACGGTCAAACTTACCGGATTGGTCGTCCGGAGTGGGTAGAAGAACAAAATCTGACTTTGCCATCATCTCTGCGTCAAGGACTAAATAAAGCAGACGAACGCGGTGAAAGTGCAGTAGTTTTAATGACAAATAAAAGTGCTGTTGCTGTAATTTCAATGGCTGACCAAGTGCGGGAACGGGCGCGAGAAGCGGTAAATAAATTAAAAGCAAAAAATATTCAAGTAGTCATGATTACCGGAGATGCGGAAGCTGTTGCCCGTGCAGTTGCTGAGGATTTAGGTATCGACCGTTACTATGGTCGAGTTTTGCCAGAAGACAAGGTTAGTATTATCAAACAATTGAAACAAGAAGGTGCAACAGCTTTTGTTGGTGATGGAATTAACGATGCAGCTGCACTTTTAGAAGCTAATATTGGGATTGCGATCGGTGCAGGGACTAATGTTGCGATCGAGTCAGCTGATTTGGTATTGATTGAGGATGATCCCTTAGATGCCGTTAAAGCCCTTAATTTAGCACAGAAAACCTACAGCAAAATGATTCAAAATCTGGTATGGGCAACAGGTTACAACGTCATTTCTATTCCTCTGGCTGCTGGTGTGCTTTATACTTGGGGAATTTTACTTTCGCCAGCCGTGGGAGCATTGTTAATGAGTTTATCAACTGTGATTGTGGCAATTAACGCCGTAATGTTACGACGGGCGAAGTTGGCTTGAATCTATGCACACAGGGAGGAGAGGCAAAATTTTACCAAAAATTACCACTCCAATACTCCCCCAACTTCCTTTTCTTGTTCAACACTTGACATTTGTTTTGGCATTAACAACTTACTGAACTTAGCGTATAAAGCAGGTAACACCAATAAAGTTAAAGCAGTAGAAGTAAACAAACCTCCCAGTACTACTACCGCCAAAGGTTGCAAAATTTCCTTACCTGCACCCGTACCAATTACTAAAGGAACCATTCCCAAAGCGGAGGTCAGAGCTGTCATTAAAATAGCTACTAAGCGTTCCATCGATCCCTCAAAAATTACTTCCCGTAGAGTCATTCCCTCTGCCAACTTATTGTTGTAATTGTCTACTAGCAGCAAGCCGTTGCGTGTTGCTACGCCAAAAAGGGTAATAAAGCCTACTAGGGAAGCTACAGAAATGATCCCGCCCCCTAAAGCAATCGAAAATATCCCCCCAACCACAGCCAGAGGTAAGTTAATCATAATCATCAGCATCGCCGCGACGGATTTAACGGCAAAGTACATTAATATACTAATTACGACAATTGCCAGTCCCCCAAATACCAGTAAATTCTGAGTAGCTCGTTGTTCTGATTCAAACTGACCGCCGTATTGAATAAAGTAGCCTGTGGGCAATTGTACTGAGTTTTTGACTTGAGCTTGAATTTCATCTACTACAGAACCTAAATCTCGACCTGATACGTTTGCAGACACAACAATTAGGCGAGAAACATTTTCGCGGTTAATTGTGTTGGGGCCAGTTCCGTAGTCTATGCTGGCGACTTGCGCGAGAGGAATTTTCTGACCTGTGGGGGTATCTACCAATAAATTACGAATAATATCTAAATTATTACGAGCATCTTCTTTTAACCAAACCACCAAGTCAAACAGTTGTTGGTCTTTAAGAACCTGAGATACTACTCGTCCATTGAAAGCAGTTTCTACCATCTCACTCAAATTACCCACAGTTAAGCCATAACGAGCTGCTGCTTCGCGGTTAAATTTAATTTGTAACTGTTTAATCGGGACTTGAGGTTCGAGTTGTAAGTCTACGAGTCCGGGAATATTACTCACTGCTGCTTGAACTTCTGTCCCCAAACGGCGTAGTTCTTGCAAATCGGGACCGAAAATTTTAATAGCGATCGCACTCCTTACCCCAGATAATACTTCATCCATGCGGTGAGAAATAAACCCACCAATATTAGGCGCAATTCCCGGTATCTTAGCAAATTCTGCTCGCAGCTTCTCAATACTTCCTTTGCGATCTTTCAATCCCTCTGCACTTAGTTCTACATCTAAATGTCCCAAGTTAACCCCACCTGCATCCGCATCACCAGGGGCGCGTCCAGCCCGTAACTGCACCGTTTTAAATCGCTGATCATTTTTAAGAGCATCCTGCATCACAAATCCAACTTGATTGGTTGCTTCTAGAGAACTTCCTGGATAAAGCAGGACTGCGTTTACTAAAGATGGTTCTTGGAACTCCGGCAAAAATACTCGTCCTAAACTTGGGAGAATAACCAAAGATGTAACTAAAGATGCTCCAGCAACGGCCAAAATAATTGTGGGGAAACGCATCGAAAAATTCAGGATTGGTCGATAGAGTCGCTGTGATAAAGCACTCACCCAAGTATCATCTGCTGGTAGCGATCGATTTGCTAATAAAATTGCACACAAGGCTGGGGAAAGGGTCATTGCTACAAGCGTTGAAGCAAAAATTGACACCAAGTAAGCAACCCCCATCGGTGCAAATATCCGACCTTCCACGCCTGTAAGGAAGAAAATTGGTGCAAAAACAACGGCAATAATTACGGTAGAAAAAATTACACTAACTCTGACTTCTACAGAGGTATCGTAAACAACTTTGAAAGGATTTACAGGAGTTCCCGCTAGCTGATTTTTTCGCAAACCCCGGTAGGCATTTTCCATATCAACGATAGAATCATCCACTACCGAACCAATTGCCACAGCTAATCCTCCTAATGTCATAGTATTGATACCCTGACCAAACAAGCCCAAAATCATCATCCCAATCAAAACTGATAAAGGAATAGCGCTAAGGGTAATCACGGCGGTGCGCCAGTTCATCAAAAATAGCAGCAGGATAATTGAAACGATGATGATACCATCGCGTAGAGAACTGGTAACATTTTCAATTGCTGCATCGATAAAATTATTTTGGCGGAAAGTTTCGATAACTTTGACATCTTTAGGTAAGCCAGCTTTGACCTCTTCCATTGCCTTTTCAATGGCTCTGGTGACAGTCGGGGTATCATATTGGGGTTGCTTGTTAACCATCACTGCGATCGCCCTTTGACCGTTTAAACTGCCATCTCCACGCTTGAGGGCTGCACCAATTCGCACATCTGCAATATCTTTTAGTAAAATCGGCGTACCATTGCGAGCTGTAATTACAGAATTTCCCAATTGCTCAATTGAATCTATGCGTCCGACTCCACGAATAACTATTTCTTGGTCAGGATTAATCAAAAAGCCACCCGCAGCATTGACATTCGCGCCTCTTGCTGCTGCTGTGACTTCTTCTAAAGTGACATTAAAAGCCTTGAGCTTGGCTGGATCAACTAAAACCTGATACTGGCGGACATCACCACCATAGGCGATCACCTGAGAAACACCCGGTACAGCTAGCAGTCGGTTGGTAATATCTCGGTCAACCAAACGCCGCACTTCCATCATGGGAGTTGTTTCGGTAGTTAAAGCATATTGCAGAACTGTACCAATGGGGGAAGAGATTGGAGAAATTTGTGGGTTTTCCACGCCCTCTGGTAGTTTTTGCACAGCCTGTTGCAATCGTTCTGTGACTAACTGGCGGGCTTGATAAACATTAGTTCCCCATTGAAAAATTACCTTAACAACAGAAATGCTAACCGCCGAGGAAGAACGCACAGTTTCTACTCCCGGTGTACCATTGACTGCACTTTCAATTGGCAAAGTAATTAAAGATTCAACTTCTTCGGGGGCGAGTCCTGGAGCTTCAGTTTGAATTTCGACTTGGGGTGGGGCAAAATCAGGAAAGACATCTAAAGGCATTTGGGTAAGATTATACACACCCAAAAAAGTGACAACAATTGCTCCCAACACCACTATCCAACGTTGGACAATCGACCACTTGAGAATAGCATTTAACATATTTTGTTCAACTTAAGATCATGCGTGCTGCTTGTTTCTTTTGCCTTTTTACTTTTTACTTTTTACTTTTTACTTTAGGTGTATCTACTAGCACTAGCTGCTGTGATTTGTGATGACGACCATTCCAGAAAGCGCCAGCCATAAAACCTAAAGTAGCAGTTGCGGCTACTCCCCCTACTCCCAATAGCCATAATAAGTATGGTGTTTTCGGCTCTATCTTTGTCTGTGCAGGAGTTTCTCTAGCTTCGTCTTGTTTCGGTTTGCTACCACCTCGCAGAGATTGAGCATAAAGTTGAGGTGCGCGCTGGGTGACAATCAAATCTCCCTCGAATAACCCAGTCTTTACCTCAACCATGTCGCCAGAGTTTTGCCCTAAAGTAACTTCAACAGGTTGGTAAGCATTACCATTCTGCACGTAAACCTGTTTTTTATCATTCACATCAACTACAGCTGAGGTGGGAATAGCCAAACTAGGTGCTGAGGTTTGGTCTGTTAGGACTTCTAGTTCTGCAAACATCCCTGGTTTGAGGACTCCGCCTGGATTATTTATTTGAGCTTTTACGGGTATTACTCGCGTTTCACCTTCTACTACTGACCCAATTACGGCAATTTTTCCTGTAAAAGTGCGCTTAGGTACAGAAGCAACTTTGACACTTACTCGTTGACCTGTTCTTACTTTATCTAAATCTTTTTCATAAATATTCGCTGTAGCAAAAACCCGACTGTCATTGACAATCGTCATCAATTTGCCACCAGCATCCTCAAAAGTTTGACCAATTGTTACTTCCCTATCTGCAACTTTACCAGCAATCGGAGCAGTCACCGTCACCAGTCCCTTGGCATTACCACTGTTACCCAATTGTTGAAGGCGAGTTTGATAAATATTATTACTGAGTTGAATATTTCTTTTTGCAACGTTAACTGCGGCTTGAGCGCGTTTGAGTTGATTTTCTGCCTGAATCACGTCTCGACGACTTTTGGCTTTGGTGAGTTCGGCTTTTGCTTGTGCTAGTTGGGTTTGGGATTCTAAAGCATTGCGTCGGGGTAAAGCACCTGTATCAGCTAACTGTTGGTCTTTATCGTATTTTTCTTGAGCAAATGATACTTGGCTCTGGGCTTGAGCGATTTCAGAATCGGCTATTTGTTGATAGCGATCGTAGTTTTGTTGAGCCAGTCTTAAGTCAGCTTGTGCTTGCTGTAAATCAGCTTGAGCTTGAGCAAGTTTTTCCTGAGATTCAACGCGCAATGTCACTAAATCAGGGCTGGTAACAACAGCAACGGGTTGACCTTTTGTTACACCTGCACCAGGTTCCACTAACAATTCAACCACTTTCGCTCCAGAAATTGGGGTAGTCACTTCCACTTTTTGACTGGGTAGAGTTTCAATTTGTCCAGTGGTTTTAATCCCTAGAGCTAGCTGTTGACGTTGGACTGGCTCGACTTTAATTTCTAGCCGTTTGGCTGTATCAACATCAACTTGAATAGAATTAGTAGTTTGAGTGGTTTCACTTTCTTGATGAAATTCGTTTCCATGTCCACTATGAGCCAGAACAACTGCGGGACTTGCTAAAAACAGCAGGCTAACAATTGTGCCATAAACACAAGGAATTGCCGTAGGTGTTTGGGAACGCACAGAGTAAGACATCGCCATGAAAAATCCTTGAGTATGGAGCGTCAGGAATTGCGAGTGGTCAAAAGTACTTTCTCATTTTGAGAAATGCACTCTTACACTAGTGTTTCATTTAGAAATGAAATTAGGATGAAATCGAGCTTAAGCGTTATGTTCTATAGCACTTCTGACTTGATTGCAATACAGTCGGAACCCCACCCCGGTTTTGCATCAGCAAAACCGGGGTGGGGTGCGTATTGGACACAACCGAGAACTGCTATAGTTTCAACGGATTTAAAGCTTCTGGCTCTTGACCAAGCAGTATTGGGCCGGAAGTATAAAAGTCAGTGATAAAATCTCTGGCAAGACCTCTACTTCAGGTATTCTGGTAGAGGTTATTACTTATTTATTAACCATTTACAATCAAGTAGGTAGATATCGTGGCACAGGCTTCCTCTTCTTGGCAGCAATTAATTGACCAGATCCTCGATTGGATGCTTCCAGAGTTCAAGTCGGGAGCCACAAAAAAGTTACCTCTAGAACGTTTCCGTGGACCAGGAGGCGCTCTTGGGTTTCTGACTATAGTAGTGGCGATGCTATTGTGGAATTGGAAACTGCTGTTAGCTAGTAGTGCGGGTATGGGGACAATGATGTTTGTTTATTCCATGCAAGCATGGCGTTGGCAGTTACACTTGTCTGAAATTAAGAAATTTTTAAATAGTCCGAACCGTCGGCTGACTCTAGCCGTGATTAGTGGTGGTATGGCTTGCTTCAGCACTTACATGGCAACTGTGATTTGGTTAGAATCCAATAGCCATTGGCTGGCCGCAGGCGTAATTTTGCAAGGTTCAGCAACACTAATAACATTATTTTTATTGACATGGCAAATAGTCAGCCTTTACGGAAATAGAGATGAAAATCAGTTAGATAATTTATTAACTAATCTCACCGAAAAAGATCCTCTCAAGCGTTTAATCGCTATACGTCTGCTAACAAAATTAATCACTAACAATCGAATTGATGCTTCAGAGTTACAAAATATTGATCAATGTTTAAGACTACTGCTTTGTCATGAAGAAGAAGCAGCAATCCGAGAAGCAGCTTTTAGTAGTTTGCAAGTCTTGGAGCGAATGCAAATGCTTTCATCAACTCCTGTAGCACTTAAAATACCTACCAAAGCAAAAGTTAAAAGTCGAATTATACTTTAAACGGTAAAAAACTAAACGGGGAGTGAAGGAATATTGGATTGCAGATTGGCGATTGCAACAAGTTGAAGTTTATCGGCGCCAAAGTGGAATTTTAAAGTTGATGGTAACGTTGTTAGATAATGATGAATTGAGTTCACCATTGTTACCTGGTTTTAGTTGTGCTGTGAGTCGGTTTTTTGTGTAAATGATTGTCCAACGTCCAGACGAAAGTAGATATAAAGTGCTTACTATAAACCAATACGGTTCAGTAGAGTAGAGACGCGTAGCAAGATCCCACAGGGTAATTTCGTGTCTGGTACACACCAATTTTCTGTACTAAAAATCCTTAACACCAACCGTATTGGCTTAAAAACCAATTACATTACGAATGCATCGGCTTACATTACGAATGCATCGGCTTACATTACGAATGCATCGGCTTACATTACGAAT
>NZ_JCACKS010000239.1:36376-37242 GCF_059505505.1 Pelatocladus sp.
GTATGGGCTTACATTACGAATGCATCGGCTTACAAAAGATTAAATCAGGAATTAGCTTCATCAAACTTCCTTCTACTTTCTTTTGCAGCAGCGATCGCTTCTTCAAGACTACATTGATACACCTCCAAGAATTTAGGAATCTCTTCAATAGACAATCTAGGAGAATGTCTACCACTGTCCCAATTGCGAACAGTAGACTCAGCAATTCCTAGTTTTGATGCTATGTCTACTGTCCTCAAACCAACTTTTTCTCTTAACTGCTTCATATCCATAGCAATATACTACTACATTTTACAAGTTATTTAACTACGCCTACTGAAAAGCGCAACTAACTAGGAAATAATGAAATAAGAGAAGCGGTTCTCACCAACTAAAGTAGAAACCGCTTCTCAACCCCTTATAAGAGGTTCATCTAATGATTCCTATACCAGTATATTTATTTACATTTGATTCTTTCCAAGGCTATGATTGGCTATTCAAAAGGCTTATTGATAACAAATCATGCCGAAATCAAAGCTCAAATCCCGGAAAAATAAAAAAACTAAGAAGCAGAAAAAACAGGAAACTCCCACCCTTACCCTCAAAGAACGTTTAGCTCAAAAGCGCAAAGCAGCACAGGCGCGTCAAGAACTAATTAATATACTGACTCCTGCAATTGGTGGCGGTTTATTTCTTGGCTTTATTCTTTTTTTAGTAGTTGGAATTAAAGCAGCAGTTCCAGCAGTAATGGGGATTATAGTCATGTCACTCGCCTACAAATATCCCCGCCAAGCTTTGTTTGCTTTTATTTTTTATGTGCCATTTGGAGGTACTAAGCTGTTATGCATTTAAATTGTGATGACAGCGTCGCCTTTATTTTTGAGTTT